>JBBRIK010000068.1:0-10690 GCA_038221045.1 Gemmatales bacterium | reverse complement strand
TCGATGATTTGCCGGCGCGTGACGAGACGGGAGCGTTCGACTTCCTGACTGAGCAGGTGGGCACGTTGGTAGTCTTGCATGTACTTGCCGTAGGAGACCGTCAGATCGGCGATGCCGCGATAGTAGGAACCCGCGTCAGGATAGGAGCCGGGATAGCCGCCATAACCCCCCGAGTAACCGCCGCCCGAGTAACTCGGGTCGCTGCCGTAGTTGCCGGCACCGTAATAGGACGGGACGCCGATGCCGGACGTGCTGTTGATTGTGGCAGCCGCCCCCAGCCCCGGGATGCCCACTCCGCCGCCGACGCCGAATCCGCCTCCGAAGCCAAACTGTGCGCCGATGCCGTTCCTCATCCCGGCCTGCTGGAATTGTCCCTGGTTGAAAGCTCCTGGCTGGAAGGGATTCCCTTGGCCTGGCGCGCGATAGACTCCGTATTGATTCTGGCCCAGCACGGGCGCAGCCAGCGCAAGGCCCAGAATGCCTGCGAAAAGTGTCTTGCCGCGGAACTGCATGGCGTCTCTCCCATCGACAGATCGAGCCTGGCCGCGAAACGCGACCTATTCTTTTTATTATACGCAGTTTTGTTCGCGATCTCCAAGAAAGAAAGCGGTCGGACAGGTGATTTTCGCGAGCCGAGTTCGGACAAGTCTTGCCGCTTGCGGCTTCGCAGGAAGATTGCGAAGCCGCAAGCGGAAGACCAGTTTCCCCTGTCCGTCAGAGACGACGATCCACCCCACGGAGGCTCGAAAAATACGCATCCGACCCCTTGGTGATCGTGCCTATAATAATAGCATAGCAAGGTTTCAGACCTTGCGTCGCGCCGATGGACTGGTGCGGGGAGACAGCCAGGGGAGACACGACGTTCGACCCCCTGCTGGCGATGACCCCGGATGCCGTCGAGGCCCTCACAGGCGCTCGCCGGCTGCGGTTTTTTAACCACCGCACGGTCCTCTCTTCACGAGTACCGCCCTCGGGATCGGCCCCTGTTTCCGCGCAAGGAAACGGATGAGCCAGACAGGATGGACCATGAAACGAAACACCAAGAAATCTCTCGTTCCGCACATTCCTCCGTCTCCACTTCACGAAGTGGTCTCGGCTACCGCTCTGCCCTGGGTCGAGGCATCGCTGGGAGGGGGGCCAATCGCGGGCGACCTGGAAGGTTCCGCCTTTGCCTCTGAGGAGCCAGCCGGCGAGGACGACACCGGTCCCGACGATGCTCTGGGACTCTACCTGCGCCAGATGGGGGCTATTCCCTTGCTCAATCGCAAGGAAGAAGAGGCACTGGCCAAGCGTCTCGAACGGCAGCGTCAGCGCTATCGTCATGCGGCCCTGTGCAACTGGCGAACGCTCGATCTCGTTGTGCAGACGTTCCAGAGAGTGCGTGCCGGCCAGCAGGCCCTCGATCCGACTATCGACGTCGTCACGACCCTCGGGCTGACGCGCGAGAAGATCCTTGAACGGATGCCGCACAATCTGCCGACGATGCGGCGCGTTCTCGACAAGGCCGACGAGGCGTTTCGGCAGGTGCTGCGCGGTTCCTCGCAGGGGGTTCGCGCCCGCGCTCGCCGCGATCTGTGGCGCTGTATGCAAAAGGCCATCACGCTGGCCGAGGAGATGTCGCCTCGTATCGATCTGCTCGACCGCTGGAGCGATGAGCTGCGCGGGTTGGGCCACACGCTGAGCGAATTGCACCGGCAGAGCGAGGGCACCGAACGTTCCGCCGCGGATCGCGAGCGGCGGACCAAGGCGGTCAAGAAACTGCGCGAGCAGATGCTCGAACTGCGGACGACGCCCAGTGAACTGGAGCGGATGCTCACGGTCCTGGAAGTCCGACGCCGGGGGTATCAGAAGGCTCGTCGCGAGTTGGCCGAGCGCAACCTGCGTCTGGTCGTCTCTATCGCCAAGCGCTATCGCGGCCGGGGACTGCCCTTCTCCGACCTCATCCAGGAAGGCAATCGCGGCCTGATGCGCGCGGTGGACAAGTACGAGCATCGGCTCGGCTTCAAGTTCGGCACCTATGCGACGTGGTGGATTCGCCAGGGCATCACACGCGCCCTCGCCGACCATGCCCGCACGGTTCGCGTCCCTTGCCATCAGGTGGGAACGCTGGCCGCGATGGAGCGCGTGCGTGGCGAGTTGTCGATCCAGCAGGGACGCGAGCCGACGCTGGAAGAGATCGCCGCCGTCCTCGGGGTCAGCGTAGAGGAAGCGCAGGCGCTGCGCGTTGTCGCCCGGCACCCCGTGAGCCTGCATGAGCCGCTCGGCGGTGACGGCGAACGCGCGCTGGAGGACTTCCTCGACGATCCCCACGCGACGAACCCCGGCATCGCGGTCGATCGGCATTTGCTGCGCGACCGAATCGGTGAGGTGCTGCGCTCGCTGACGCCCCGCGAGCGCGAGGTGATCGAGCTGCGCTTTGGTTTGCGCGACGGTCAGCCGAAGACGCTCGAGGAAGTGGCCCGCACTTACGGCATCACGCGCGAGCGCATTCGTCAAATCGAGGCGCGCGGGCTGTTGAAACTGCGTCAGCCCGTTCGCAGCAAACGCCTCGCGGAGTTCGCGGATACGGAGTGATGCTTCTTCGCCGCTTGCGGCTTTGCAAAGCCGCAAGCGGTTCTTCCACACCTCATCTCACAGTCCGGAAACGATGTCCTCCGCCCTGGCGTTGTCGGCGATGACGAGCTTCTTCTCCGCCTTGTGAAGCGCGTAAATCGACTTCGTGAAGGCGAACGCCTCGGTCAATTCTTTCCCCTCGACCTTGCCTCCCTGCGGCTTGACGCCTCCGATGATCTGCAGCTTGCGCGGTGCGACGAGTGAGGCGAGATGCGGCACGTCGCCCACCTTCAGGATGCCCGGCGCAAGCAGTCCCATCCGCGTTCCAGCGGCGTAGCGGTCATCCGTGACGAAGCTGACCGGACTATCGATGGCTGCAATAGAGGCGATCCGGTCGTCGAGCAAGCTGCTCGCGCAGAGTGCGACGATGCCAGCCTGACCGATGCCGACGACAGCGACTCGTTTGCCGTCCAGGTTCGGCTGGGTCGCGATCCAGTCGAGCAGACAGCGCAGATCGAACACCCACTGTCCGAGTAGCGGCCGGCCGATCCACAGCGAGTGTTCGGTGCTGTTGTGATCGGGAGCGCCGCCGATGGTATCGCCCTCTGACTTCGCTTTGCCTGTTCCACGCAATTCCGGAGTGACGACATACCACTCCCGCTCAACGAAGGTCCCCACCATGTCACCTTGCACACTCTGCGATTTCTCACCTTCGTCCAGTGCGAGGAACACGCAGACTAGCATGCGTTCCACTTTCTTCGCGGTTCGGGTGACCCTCGCTCGCAGGGACAGTCCGGGTTCAGTTGGGAGAATGAGCGTTCGAGAGAGGCTGCCTCTTCTCCACACGCCGCTCAGTTCTCCTTCCGCGCGAAGCGGTGGTGGAAAATCGCCGAGAACCTGCTTCCGCAGAGTGGATCGCATCAGGGTAGCCCGCGCCTCCCAGTCCTCGGTATGCCTTGGCGGCATTGCCTCGCACTTCTTCACCAGCGCCATCGCCTCGCGATGCGCGAACGCCGGCAGCAGCAGGAAGTCCTTCGGCCGCGACTTGCCCGGATAGCAGGCCAGATCCTCCGCAGTCTCGATCTTGTGCGCTGGCTCCGGGATCGGCTCGCCCTTGCCCTCGCCCTCGCCCTTGAGCCAGCGCGTCATCCAGCCGTACATTGTCTCGCGCATCGCCTGGTTGTAAGCGTGCGGCGACTCAAACGTCGCATGCTTCACCTTCTCCTCGACGCCCAGCACCTTGAAGATGGCGCGGGCGCGGGCCAGACTCTTCTGCGCCTCGCCAACGCTGAACTGGTAGGCGTCCTTCGTGGCGTTGATGACCATCAGGGCGCGCGGCGCGACCAGGCCCAGCACGTCGCCTTCCTCGGTGAAGCGCAACGCTCCCGGCAGCACCTCGCAGACACAGCACGCGGCCCGCAGATACGCCTGATACGTCCCCACGGAACAGACCGGCACGACAGCGCCGAAGCGGTCGTCCAGCGCGCCGGCGTACATCGTCTGATTGCCGCCGCCGGAAGCGCCGGTGATGCCGAGTTTGGCGGCATCGACTTCGGGCCGCGTCGAGAGATAATCGACCGCCCGCCGATTGTCGTAGACCTGCATGCCGAGCAGCGTGTGGCCCGTCGGCCAGAGCGTGCTGCCATAAAGCGCGCCGTGATAGGTGCCGAGCGCGGGCGTCGTGTAGCGCTCGCCCGCTCCAAAGGCATCGACGGCCAGCACGAAGAAGCCGAGCTTCACCAGGCCGAGACAGCGCGCCTGCACGACCGGATCGCGCCGCGCTCCGGCCCAGTGACCGTGAACGACGAGGACGGCAGGGAGCTTGCCTTTGGCGTTCTTCGGGACGTAAGCGTTAGCCGTCACCCACAGATCGGGCCGGCTCTGAAAGACGATCCGCTCGATGGAGTAACCCTCGCGTTCGAGGATGCCCAGGACCTTTGCGTCGAGCGGACAGTCCTTCTCCGGGACTGGCCCCATCGCCTCGCGCAACTGCTTGACCAGACGCGCACGGCGTTGTTCCCATTCTTTCTTCGAGGTGGGGGCAGCGTCTTTCTCGCGCAGCTTTTTGCCCTGCGAGAGGAGGAAGGCGTCGAGCGTTTTCGAGTCGGGTTCGGCCATGGGAATGTCTCCGGTTGTATCCGAGTCACTAGCTTGCTTGCGCTTCGGGCTCGTGGACCTGGCGCTCGCGGACGCGGGCTTCGAGCGCCGTCTTCACGTCGGGGGGAAGGAACTTGTCGAGCGAGCCGCCGAGCGTCGCGATCTGCCGCAACAGCGAACTGGACAGATGCGAATACTCCGCTTTCGCCATCAGGAACACCGTCTCGATGCCCGCATCGAGGTTCAGGTTCATCAACGACATCGTGAACTCGTATTCCATGTCGCTCGTCGTCCTCAGACCGCGGAGCAGGACGCCGGCGCCGACCTTGCGCACGAAGTGTACGGCCAGGCCCTCCAAGGGATCCACTTCGACATTCTTGAACGGCGACACGGCCTCGCGCACCAGCATGACGCGCTCCGCCACCGTGAAGAACGGTGCCTTGTCGGGGTTGATGCCGACGGCGACGATCAGCCGATCGAACAGGCGACAGCCGCGCTCGATGACGTCGAGATGGCCGAAGTGGATCGGATCGAACATGCCGGTGTAGACGGCCACCTGGTTGGAGAGTTTCGCGTTCATGTATCCTGTCTCGTCAGGAAGGCGATCGAGCGGTCGATCTCTTCGGTCGAGTTGTAGAAGTGCGGACTGACGCGGACTCGGCCCCCTCGCGCATTGATCGCAATGCCCTCGGCGCGACAGCGACGGACCGCTTCGCGCGGCTCCACTCCTGGGACGGTCAGCGAGACGATGCCGGAGCGGTCTTCCGCCCGCCGGCTGCTGAATACTTCGAGTCCGGCTGACTGGCCTCGCTCACACAGGTAGTCCGTCAGTTCCAGTACCCGCGCGCTGACGGCGTCGATGCCGATTTCCAGGAGCAGTTCGAGGCTCGCTCCCAGCGAGACGATGCCGCCGAGGTTGAGTGTACCGTTTTCCCAGCGGCCGGCGTCGGGCTTGAGTGTGAAGTCGATCTTCGAGAAATCCCAGGCGCCGACGACGCTGTGCCAGCCGACCGACACCGGACGCAATCGTTCGATCAACTCGCGCCTGACGAAGAAGACGCCCGCGCCCTCCGGTCCGAGCAGCCACTTGTGGCCGTCGGCGGCGAGGAAGTCGATCGGCGTTCGCCGCACGTCGAGCGGCAGCACGCCGAGGCCCTGAATCGCGTCCACGCAGAAGAGGACGCCGCGCTCGCGGCACATCGCGCCGAGGGCGTCGAGGTCGTTGCGGAAGCCAGATGCGAACTCGACGAAACTGAGACTGACGAGGCGCGTTCGGGCATCGAGCCGGGCGCGAACGTCGTCGAGTTCGATGCGTGGCCCGCGACTGGGGACGAAGCGAACCTCGACGCCGCGATCGCGCAGGTTCATCCACGGATAGATGTTGGCGGGATACTCCTCGGCCGCGAGGACGACGTTGTCGCCGGGCCGCCAGTCGAGACCCTCGGCGACGAAGCCGATGCCCTCGCTGGTGTTCTTGACGAAGGCGATCTCGGCGGCGTCGGCGTTGAGCAGGCGCGCGAAGAGACGGCGAACCTCCTCGATGCGCTTGAGCCAGCGTCCCTCGTTGACGACGCCGTTCTCGGTCATGTCGCCGGCCCAATCGACGAGGGCAAGGCGGGCGCGCTCTGACAGCGGAGCGACGGCGGCGTGGTCGAGGAACGCCCAGCGGCGCGTGACGGGAAACCCAGTACGAATCGCATTCCAGTCCATGGGCGGATTGTAAGGGGGAACGCGGCGCAAATGCAAAGGTCAAAGGGGAAAGAACGAAGTAGACTAGTGATTGCTCTCGGGTTCAGGGAGAGCTTGCGAACGAGGTTGGTGTCCACTCCTTCTGAGGACCGCGCTGTGTTCACGGGGATGATCGCTGAGACGCCGTTCGATCTGCGCTGGCGGATGTTCGGCATTCACTGCCGGGTCCATCCGCTCTTCTGGCTCATGGCGTTGATTTTCAGTTATCCGTTCATCAACATCGGCATAGTCTGGGTCCTGGCCAGCGTCGCCTGCATCTTTTTTTCGATTTTGCTGCACGAGTTGGGACACGTCATTGTCGGCCGGATGTTCGGCAGCCACGGCCACATCGTCCTTTGGGGCTTCGGAGGGCTTGCCATCGGCAGCAGTGAGGTCAGCGGCCGTTGGAGGCGGATGGCAGTCTTCGCCGCCGGTCCCGCAATCCAGTTGCTGCTCTGGGCCGCTCTTTACTTTTCCCTCCCTCTCCTGTTCCGCCTCGAGGAGGGGCCGATTCTGGAGGGGATTCTGATCGTCGTCGGCATTCTGCTGTACATCAACCTTTTTTGGGCGCTCCTCAACCTACTGCCGATCTGGCCCCTCGACGGCGGCCAGATCGGCCGCGAATTGTTCATCTGGGGGTCGCCGCGCAACGGCATTCGCATGTCGCTGCATCTGTCCATTGCCACTGCTGGGCTTCTTGCCCTTCATGCGCTCATGGTGCAGGTCACCAAAAGGCCGCCTCTTGTGTTCTGGCTGCCCGCCGGAATGTTCAGTATCGCTTTCTTCGGGATGTTCGCCGTCGAGAGTTGGCAAGCGTTGCAGATCGAAAACAGTCGCGATCACTGGTCGGACGATCCGTGGAATTAGGGTCGAAATCCCTTCTTGCCGCTTGCGGCTTTGCAGGAGGAAGACCGCTAAGCCGCAAGCGGCAAGAAGGTCGTTCCGCTATTCAGGAACCCTGAAACAAACGCGCCACCCCGCGCAGCGGGCCTTCCGTCAGGAACTCGACCTTCTCGTACTCCGGCAGCAAGCGCTGCACCACTTCCGCCCCCTCTCCTGCCATGAAGATTCGCGTGAAGTGATCGCCTACGCCGAGCGCGTCCAGCGCCTTGCGATGCTGCCGTCTCATCTCTTGCAACAGGGCGGACAACAGGTCCATGCGTTCGGTCGATAGCGTCAGATCGCGAAAGCCCGCCCGATGCGCCTCGATCTCCAACCGGTCGCCGCCAAGATAGGGCGGATCGAGCGTCACCCGTGTCGGCCGATCCAGCGCATCCATCATCGTCTTCGTTACGAACTGCTCCTTCGTTTGATCGAGGAAACAGAGGCGATAGAGCCAGTCGAAGGCCTCGCCGCCGACGGGATTGTGCGTGACGTGCAGATACGAGTCGCCGACGCCCAGCAGGGCCGTCACACGGCGGGCGTCGGGATGAGGGTTCGGCGCGAGAGCCGTCAGGGTCTGCGTCGCGCCGACGATGTGCAGCAAGTCGCCGGGCTTCATCCGGGCTGCGAGGACGGAACTGGCAAGGTCGGTCGTTCCCAGTTTCACCGGCAAACCAGGCGGCACTCCTAACTCGACGGCGACGGCAGACCGCAACGGCCCGAGCGTCGCCGCGGCGCTGACGACCGGCGACATCCAGGCGGGATCGATGTTGAACAACTCCATCCAGCGCGGCGACCACTGATGATCCGTCATCGTGTTGAACAGGCCCGTGAGGCTGGCGTTCGCGGGATCGAAGCGCTTCTCGCCGGTGAGTTTCCAACCGAGCCAGCCGTTGACGTGCAGATACGATTTCACCTCGCGATAGAGATAGGCGTCCATCGTGAGGATCTGGCGAAAATTGACGGCGGAACAGCCGCCGGGAAGCGGACGAATGCCGGTGCTATTGAGGAACTCTTCCCCAGCCGCCGCCCACACCTGTCGCGCTGCAGGCCGGGCGCGGCGGTCGAGAGGCATCCGAATCGGGACGAACGGCTGGTCCCTGGCGTTGAGCAGCACCAGGGCGGGAGCGAGACAGCAGAGACCGACGCCCTCGATCCCTTCCTGTCCTCGTGTCGCCTGCCGGGCGGCCTGTGTGACGGCAGCCCAGAGCCGATCCGCCGGCACTTCGACGGCCTCGGGAACAGGACGATCGAGTTCGTAGTCAACGCGGACGATGGGAGTGGTGGGAGTCGCTGATTCCACGTCGAGGACGACGGCCTTGACCGAGGAGGTTCCGACTTCGAGCGACAGAATACGCATGAATCGCGGAGTTCCCATCTAGTTCTGCCGCTTGCGGCTTAGCGGTCTTCATCCCCGCAAAGCCGCAAGCGGTCCGTTCTTCACACCGGCAACGGCGTCATCAGGCGCGTGTTGACGTCGTCGGTCTTCTCGGGTTGGCGCACGCGCACCGTCTCGCCGTGGCCGCGCCACCATTCCGCGGCCATCTCTTCTTTCCAGTCGCCCGCGCAGGCACAAGCCGCCAGCGCTCGCTCCAGACTCTCCGCATCGGGATAACGCTTGCCGGGGTCCTTCTCCAGGCAGCGCATCACAACCGCTTCAAGGTCCGCCGGCAGATCGGGACGCAACTTGCTCGGCGGCTCCACCGGGTCGGTAGCGTGAGCGATCAGCAACTCCATGACCGTTTCGCGCAGGAAAGGCGGCTGGCCGGTCAGAATGAAGTAGGCGATGCCGCCGACGGAATAGATGTCGCTGCGAGGAGACAGATCGCCCCGGCCGCGCGCCTGCTCCGGCGACATGTAAGGCGGCGAGCCAAGGATCGTCCCCTGCATCGTCAGTTTCATCGCCTCGGCGCTTAGGCCCAGGTCTTGCACCAGGCCGAAATCGAGCAGCTTGACAACGTCGTGAAAGCCGCCGCGCGGACAGGCGATGATGTTGCTCGGCTTGATGTCGCGATGCAGCAGGCCGACGCCGTGGGCCTCGCGCAGAGCGAGGCAGACCTGCCGCAGCAGATGGACCACACGCCCCGGAGGCAGAGGGCCGTTGCTCTGGACAAGCGCTTCGAGGTTCAGGCCGGGCAAGTACTCCATGACATAGAAGAACGTCCCCTCCTCGGTTCGGCCATAGTCAAAAATCTCGACGGTGTTCCAGTGCGTCAGGTTGGCCATCGCCCGCACCTCGCGCTCGAAGCGCGACAACTGCCGGGCGTCGCCGGCCTGATCGGGATGAATCAGTTTGATGGCGCAGGGCCGGCGCAGCAGGAGATGTTCGCCGAGATAAACCTCGCCCATGCCGCCGGCCCCCAGCTTCTCGTGCAGACGATACTGGCCGAGCTTGCGAAATTGCTCCGCCTCCTGCTGCAAGGTGTGAATGCGAAGCGAGCCATAGACGGCAATGGCCAGGGCCGCCCCCTGGATCATGGTCAGGATCAAAAAGGGAGTCAGCAGGATCGGCCGCAGCCGGGCGTCGGACAGACTCAGCACCAGTGTCAGCATCAGGGGAATAACGGCCGCGACGCCGACCATCGCGGCGCAGCGCTTCCAGGTATTGGGGATGAAAACGCCATAGAGGACGATGAGGAAGAACCAGCGCAGGCCGCTGACCGTGAGCGCCGTCGTGAAGACCAGCCGGCGGGTCGTTTCCGAGGCGTCGGGGCGAAGCCAATCGAAGAACTCGGTGTCGATGAGCAAGCGGATGTGCAGCCAGCCGAAGAACGCGGTCGTGCTGCCGAACAGCACGACCTCCAGATAGCGGAGCGTGCAGCCCCTGAGAGGGCGGGGACTCCAGAGCAAGCCGGCCACGCTGGCGGCGATGAGAATGGTGAAGAGATCGAAAAGCACTCCGCTCAGGCCAAACCAGCGCGGCGAACTCTGGGGATCGGCCAGGTTGAGGACCAGAAAGAAGATATTGGGAAAGAGACAGATGAGCGAGGCGATGCCGAGCCGATGACGGAGCAGGCCGACCGTCTCTTGCGTCAGGTGTCTGCCGGACCCCGTGATGAGGGCCATGGGACAGCGATCCGCCGATGCCGACGAGAGCGGCGTGGCCACGACAGGCACGACGGCAGGCCGATTCGCAGTGGGAGTGTCGCGCATGACTCGATCCCTCGCACAGGGCCGGGCTTGCCCTGGGTATAGAGTACACGAACGAGCGTTGCCCTCCCACCTCTGTTGTTCCTCGTTCCCACGCTCTGCGTGGGAACGTGCTCTTCGACGCTCTGCGTCGCGTCCGTCTGCGTCGCATCGGTTCGTAAGACGACGCAGAGCGTCGAAGAAGCCGTTCCCACGCAGAGCGTGGGAACGAGGAGCCACGAGGAGCCGAAGGGACATCCCTCGGGGAAGGTTGCGGTTGACTTGAGTCGGCCTCGACGCC
>JBBRIK010000067.1:0-10703 GCA_038221045.1 Gemmatales bacterium | reverse complement strand
AGTGTTCATCACGCTGCCCGAGTACATCGCGGTGAACGGCCCCATTCGCGCCGGACAGCACGCGGGATTCCTGGGCAGCCGATTCGATCCGATGGTGGCGCGCGGCGACCCCAACAGTTCCACCTTCAGGCCGATGGACCTGGGACTGGTTCCCGGCGTGCAGCCCGAACGACTTCAGGATCGGCGCGCGCTGCTCGGCGCGGTGAATCAGCAACTTCGCCATCTGGAGCGGACCGGAGCGGGCCGGCAACTCGATAGTTCCTATGAGAAAGCGTTTGGCGTGCTGGCGTCCGGCAAAACGCGGCAGGCGTTCGACATCCACGCCGAGCCGGAGAAGGTGCGCGATCGCTATGGGCGAAACCTGTTCGGGCAGTCGATTCTGTTAGGGAGGCGGTTGGTCGAGGCAGGAGTGCGGCTGGTCCAGGTCAACTGGATTCGCATCATGGAATTCGGCTGGGATACGCATGCCGACAACTTCAGCAGTCTGAAGAACAAGCTGTTGCCGCCGACTGATCGGGCGTTCTCCGCGCTGCTGGAGGACATGAGCGCCAGCGGTCTGTTGCGCGAGACGCTGGTCATTCTCATGGGCGAGTTCGGCCGCAGTCCGAAGATCACGGCTGCGAACGCCGGCCGCGAGCACTGGGCCTCGGTGTACTCGATCGTCCTGGCCGGGGCCGGCATTCCGGGAGGCCGCCATTATGGCGCGTCAGACAAGATCGGAGGCCAGCCTCTGGACCATCTCGTCACCCCGGGCCAACTGGCCGCCACCATCTTCCACGCCCTCGGCGTCGATCCCACCAGCCACGTTCCGACGCTCCTGGAGCGTCCCTGGCAAATCTGCGACGAAGCGCCCGTGCCGGAACTGTGGGGCTAGAGGAAGCGAACTGCTTCGTCCGCCAGGAGGACGAATTTCCAATTCGTTCTCTTCACACAGGACGAATTGGAAATTCGTCCTCCCCGCTCGCCTTCTCAGCGGAAGAAGCCGAGCCAGAAGCTGAAGATCTGATCCTTGTCGGCCGAACCCTTGACGACCGGAAAGCCGAAATCCAGAGCGATCGGCACCGGGCCGAGCATCGGGACGATGAAGCGAACGCCGAAGCCGGCCGAGACGCGATAGTCTTTGATCTCGACTTTCCGCTCGACCGTGCCGCTGTCCACAAAGCCGACCACATAAACGTTGTCGCCGGCCTGGATCGGCACCTGATACTCCAGACTGTTCAGCAACTGGAAGTCGCCGCCCACCTTGAAGTTATCCTTGTCAGGACCGACACCGCGGAACGCGAAGCCGCGAATACTCCGGAAACCACCCGCATAGTAACGCTCGAAGACAGGCGTGTTGTCGCCGGCGTAGCCGACGCTGCTGCGGAGGGCCACGACGTGCTTGCCGCTGCCGTCGGCTCGCTGGAAGACGGTCCAGTACTGGCTGTAGTCGATCGTCGCCAGCGGGAAGGTATAGTCGCCGGTCACCTGCTCGTAGGCGATGTCCAACATGCTTCCTTGAGTTGGCCGCAGGTAGGAGTCCCGGGTATCGCGCTGGAAACCGATGCGACCGGACGCGAGGAAGCTATTGCCCACCACGTCCTGGTAATCCTGCGGAGCGCCCGCCAGCACCTTGTGGACGCCGACGTTCTCCAACCGCAGTGTGCCACTCGCGGTCCAGTAATCGTTGAGCCGGCGGCCCACGGTGATGCGCGTGCCCAGACGAGTCTCATCATCCTCGTCGAAGCGGCGCGTGTAGTAGTAGCCGCCGACTGACAGACTGTACTTGGTGTCGAACAGGTACGGTTCGCGGAACTGGAAGGTATAGCGCTGCAACTCGGTGCCGGGGATGGCTTCCAGCCGCAGTTCCTGGCCGGCGCCGCGGAAGGCCTTGCCGCTCGTCAGGTCGTCGAAACTTGTCGGGATCCGCGTGATGTCGAAGTTCCGCTCGTTCAGCACGATGCTGCCCGTGGCGCCCGCATCGGAGTTGAAACCGATGCCGAACAGCAGACTGCCCGTGCGCGTTTCCTGGACGTTGACGAGAATGTCCTTGAAGGGAGTGTCGCTGTCTGGATCGAGTACCGAGACGGTCGGCCGGACGCCGGATTCGGGACTGTTCTCAAACAGGTTCAACTTGTTCAGGTTCTGGGCGGCCGCCCGAATCTCGGGATAGGAGAGCGGCTGGCCGGGGAACAGGTTGAGTTGACGCAGAATGACGTTCTGCCGGGTCGTGTCGTTACCCTCAATGAAGATCTGGCCGACGCGTGCCGCCGGGCGTTCCTTGATCTCGTAGTGGACCGCGACCTCGCCGGGTCCCGTGAAGAAGACGCGTTCCTGAATTTCGGCCTGATGGCCGGTGCGGCCGATGTAGTCGCGAAGCTGGGCGACATCCGCATCGATCTTGGCCTGGTTGTAGAACTCGTCGGCCTTGACCTGGATGACCCGGCCCAATTCTTCATTCGTCCTGCTGCTGACACCGACAAGATCGGGGGCCGCCTTGAGGCGATAGTGCGGGCCTTCGTTGATGTGATACACAAGAACCACGGTCGTATTATCGGGATCCCATTTTACCTCGAGGGAGACCCTGACGTCCTGGAAGCCGAACGAGCGATAATACTCGCGGAGTCGATCGACGTCTTGATCGCTCATTTCCGCGAAATAGGGCTTGCTGACGAGGTTGAGTCCGAGGAATCGCCGCGAGGTGAGAATGTGGGTCCGTAGCACGGGACCGGACACGAAACTGTTGCCGACGAATTCGACGTCGCGGACGTACACCTCGGGGCCTTCCGTGATGGCGAAGACGACGCGCGTATCGCCGGCTCGGGTGCCTTCGAGCAGGGTGCAACTGGCGAAGGCCCGTCCCTTCTCGTGATAGCGGGCCACAATGCGCTCGCAGGCGTTCCGGGCGGCGGTGGGATTGAGCGGCTGACCTTTTTTCAGACCACTCTCTTTCTCCAGATCGCTTTTCCGGATCGAATGCGCTCCCTGGTAGACGATCTCCTCGATGACGTTGGGATAATCGAGGACGACGAAAAAGACGTCCACCTTGCCGTCGGGCCGCTCCTTGTAGCGCGGCACGACATTGCCGAACTGATTGGTGGCGAGCAAGATTCGGACGTCTTCCTGGATTGTGGCAGGATTGTATTCCGATCCCACCCGCGTCTTGAGCAGGCTGATAATCTCCTGAGCGGACTTGCGCCTGTTGCCCTGGACGATGACGTCGCCGACGATGAGTCGGCGCGACGGCGTCGCATCCTGAGCGAGGCTCAGGCTGGCGAAGAAGGCAATTCCGAGCAAGAGCGCCGCGAAGCGCAATGCAGTCAAACGAAAGCGGTACAGCGCTTTCATGGGTGGAGCCCCGTCGAGAAAGAGACGTGGTCATGCAATCGGACGAGAGGAGATAGCCATGAGGCGAATTAATGTCAAGGCCGGCTTTCCTGTCGGAATGTCTCTTTCTTGCCGCTTGCGGCTTGGCGGTCAGTCGGGAGAGACGGCTTGTCCCTCCTGGGGATCGTCCCTACCGTAGCGGCAGGAGGGACCGACATCATGCCGGAGCGTTTTCGCGTCGTCGTCACCGATTACCTGGCCGAGGACGCCATCGAACGCGCCGTTCTCGGCGGTCTCGCCGACGTCGTCCTCCTGCAAGAGACTCGTGAAAGCCAGATCGTCGCGCGGACTCCCGACGCCGACGCTCTCATAGCCTTTCACGACATGGAACTGACCGAGGCTTCCCTGGCGCGTCTGCCGCGCTGCCGGGCCGTCGTCCGTTGCGGCGTCGGCTTCGACCGCGTCGATATCGAATCGGCCGGACGCAACGGCATCGTCGTCTGCAACGTCCCCGATTATGGCACCGAGGAAGTGGCGGATCACGCTCTGCTGATGCTGCTGGCGATCGCTCGCCGTCTGGTGCCGTGTCACAACTCCATCGTGTCCGGCGGCTGGGAGGGGCGACTGGCCTTCGGCACTCCTCGTCTACGCGGGCGCACGCTTGGCATCATCGGCTGCGGGCGCATCGGCACGGCCATGGCGCTGCGGGCGAAGGCGCTTGGCCTGCACGTCCTCTTCTACGATCCCTATCAGCCGGCCGGCTACGAGAAGGCGGTCGGCGTGGAACGCTGTTATCAACTCGATCAACTCCTGCGTCAGTCTCACTTCGTCAGCCTACACTGTCCCGCAACGCCGGAGACGCGCAACATTCTCAATCGCGAGACGCTGGCGCAGTTGCCGCAGGGCGCATACGTCATCAACACCGCTCGGGGTCCCTGCATCGATATCGACGCCTTGCTCGAAGCCCTGGACGCGGGCCACATCACGTCCGCCGCTCTCGACGTGCTGCCGCGCGAGCCGCTCGACGACGACCGCGTTCGCAAGCATCCGCGTATCCTGCTGACGCCGCACACGGCCTATTACTCGGTCGAAGGCGCGGAAGAGATGAGGACCAAGGCGGCGATGGAAGTCCGGCGCGCCCTGATCGGCGAGCCTGTGCTGAATCCCGTCAACCTGCACTGTCTGAGCAATCCGCGCTGCCTGGTGCGACGGCGCTGATTTGCCGGACGGTCAATCGTTCAGATCCAGGAACACTTCCGTCTGGTCAGCATGGCGCGTTGAGACGTCAAGGGTTGACCTCGATGTACTCCACCTGGCACGATGGCTCAGGGATCGGCAATCCGTCTTCTACCATTCCTTCCAAATGCAACTCGATCGCCGACCGGATCAATCGTTCTACCTCCTCCTTCGTCTGCCCTGTCGCCACGCACCCAGGTAGGTCCGGCACATAAGCAGCCAGATTGGTTCCGGCATCCTCGACGACGATTGCGTATCGCTTCATGTTCTATCCTTCACTCGTCCCAACCTGCCTGCCTGAAAATGCTGGCTAACGTTCCTTGCGGCAGCGTGTCGCTCGGCTTTCCTGAGACCGTCACCCGCCCAGGTTTCGTCGGATGTTTGAATTGCCGGTGTCCGCCCTTTGACTTGACCCGAACCCACCCATCGGAACGGAGCCTCCGCAAGACGTCCCTGACTTTCATGAGAAAAGCTTACTTCGACTCGCTGAAGGCCAGCCACTCAGGGAGTTGGCTGCAAGACTCCCGAATTTCATCATCGGCGACCGACGGGCCCAGAACCTCACGGAGGACCACGACCACCCGTTCCTCCTTCACCAGTTCCCAGGCCGCAACGGCCTCATGCAACCGCATGGCCAGCCACTGCTGCTCGGGAAACTGATCGCCGCAGGCTTCCGCCAACTCAACTGCTGCTGAGCGTGACAGACATGCGACCTCGAAGCGGGAACCTCGGACAGCGCCCGCTCCCGGCACCAAATCTCCCATCAGCCAGTGGTCGATCCACTCCGCGAAGTAGATCACGGGGAACGTGACGCAGTTGGCCCGAAGTCGGTCGCCAAACTGATCGACGTCCAGCGGATCGGGAAGCGTCGAGCCGGTTTGCCAGCTTCGGAATCGGGCGGCGATGTGATCCGCCGCGATCCCAACGATGGCCGCCACTGTCAGCCGTTGTGTCGCCATTCGTACCGCCTGACAACCGAATGAGCGGCTGAAGTCAACGCAATCACCTGCGACCTCTCCGGCGATCTCACGGCTTCTTCGGCGGGCGGTTCTTCAGATCGTCGAGGATGTCATTGATGTCCTTCTTGTCGTCCTTGCCCGGTCCCTTGTCGGGCTGTGTGACGACCTCCGTCAACTTGTCATCCACGCCCGGCTTCACGCCATGAAAGACGACATGACCCCACAAATGAGGATGCAACCTCGCCTCGGACGGCGCATCGGCCACAATCTGCCAGGCGCGATTCGCCCAGTACACGCGGCGAATCACTTCCGTCCCGTTCGGCCCACTGACGAGGACGCCCCAGTCCAGTTTCAAGCGCAGTCCCGGTGATGGCTTCAATCCGAGAGCCGCCAGCGGCACTGCGGCTTCGAGGACATACCGATTGCCTTCACCCCCGCGCACCAGTTTCACGCCCTCCAGTTGCTCGACGCGATCGATGATCGTCTCGCCGACGGGCGACACCACGCGCCACGCCTTCTCCGCCGGCGTTCCCGGTACGACGGGGCGATAGAGGACTGCCATCGGCTTCTTGTCGGCGAAGGTCAGCAGCAAACGAACGTCGCCGGCCTCGGGCGCTTGCCGATCCGCCTTCGCGCCGGGATCGGTCGAGAGATGCAGATCGACCGCTGCTCCACTCTTGAACAAACGCTGCCAGTCACGACCCGTGTTCTTCAGCGGGCCAAGGTTGTTCACGTCCCAGGCCAGATAGAGGTACTGTACGTCATAGCCGATTCGGAACGCCGCGCCTCCATCGAGAGAGGCGTCCGGCGCGCCCCAGCCGCCGAACTTGCCGTCCAGCGCCGGCGCACTTCGCACACGATAGGCGTCGATGATCGGACTGCGGACGTACAGTTGCTCCTTCTGGCGTCGCGCGTCCCACTCCTTGGCCTTGCGCAGATCGTCCGCCGTCACCTCTATTTCGGCCCCGAGGCGCTCGTACTTGTCGAGTCCGATCACTTCGAGGACGCTGATGTGATTGTGGCCGGCGACGACGTAATACTTGTCGCCCGAGCGGCAGAAGTAGCCGGCGAAATGCTCCTCGCCGGCCGTCAGCCCCTCGGGCAGCAATCCGCGCGCGTGTTCCTTCATGCTCCAGGGACTCGCCCCATTGCGCAGGTCGCGGAAGATCGGCCCGGCGAGCAAGCCGTCGCGCGTCCAGACGTTCCATGCGCCGCTGTTGCCGTGCAGGACGACGACCTCGCCGAGACCGCCCTCGACGTCCGCATGACCGACGATGCCGAACTGAGCGACGACCTGATCGGCACGCCACGGTTTGGCGTTGTGCAACGCCTGAACCCCGTCGCCCTCCTGCGGGAAATTCCAGAGCGAACGGCCGTCCGGCGCGAGGGCCGCCTGTAGCTCCCTGCCCGATCCCATGCGGAAGAATGAGCCATCGCTCAGACGATACAGCACCCGGCCTTCGAGCTTCGGGAACTCCTTTTCCTCGTAGACGGGAACGCCGCTGGGCAGGTACTCCTTCACCTGATAGCGAAGCGGCCCCGCCTGGACTCCGAGATCGGCGTTGAAGTTGGTCAAGCCGTTCATCCCGGTCAGGCGCGGCTTCAGTTCGACCTCGTCGGCTTGGACGACGCCGTCGCCGTTGCGGTCGATCCAGAGGAAGCGATGCGTCGTCAGGGTTTTGCCGCCGAAATTCGCGAGAACGTCCGGGTCCTTGAGCGGCTCGAACTGGTCCGCAAGCCCCATCGCCGCCGTCATCCGGAGACGCCCTTGGTCGTACAGGTAGACGATGCCGCACTGCTGTTCCGCGAACAGAGGCCGCGTCACGACATAAGTGCAGTCATTGACGCGGATCGGCACTTCACCCGGCGGCGTCGAGCCGGTCCAGGTCAGGTTCTTGAGGCGCGACAGGCCCGTCTTCCAGTCCAACTCGAACTCCAGCGGGCCATAGAAGAGGCGCGTCCTGTCCAGGGGGTCGAGGACGCCGCCGCCGCCGTAGGACGTGTTGCCGAGTAACTCCTTGACGAACTTGCCCGCGCTCGTCCAGACGGTGACGCGCTTCGGATGATACTGCGTCTCGATCATCCACAGTTGATCCTTCGCATCGATGGTCAGGGCGCTGACCGAGCCGATGCGCTCCGGGTCCCACGGGCCGGGCTTGAAGCCACCCGGAGAGCCGATCGAACGCAGGTACCTTCCCTCGGACCCATAGACGCGGACATTCTGGCGTCCTTCGCCGCCATCGAAGACATAACACTTCCCGTCCTTGTCGAAGGTCAGACATGCCGGCCGCAGCAGATCGGAGACGAACACGCGCTTATCGCTGCCCACCACCTTGTTCCCTGAGAGCGCGAACAGCTCGCCCGCAGGATTGAGCGCGATGCCACCGGGCTGATCGACGGCAAGCTCTCGGAGCAGCTTTTGCGATGCAGTGTCGTAGACCTCGATGCGCTCGAAGGCCAGCGTATCGACAGGGGCCTCGCCGCCGATGTACTTCAGAGCGGCCACGCCCCAGACCCGGCAGCGCTTCGGATCAATCGTGCCGCCGCCGAGATCGAGCCGGATGCCGAGACAGCCGGACTGGCCCTTGTCGGCCCACTGCTTGACGACACGCAGCCGGACGGCGCGCGTCTTCACCTGACGACCGAAATCGACGTACCCATCGACGTAGCGGGCCACCGGATTGTTGACGCCGAGACCGCCATAGCCATTGGCGACGTCGCGCCGCTGCTGCTCATAGCTGGCAATCTCCGTCCAACCGTCGCGCCCCTTGACGTCGATGGCACCCGACTCCGCGCCGCTCCAAACATCGACCTTCGTCAACTGGCCGTCAATCTCCTTGATGGCCAGTCCGCGCAGTGTCTGTGCCGTCTTCCATTCGAGGGCATAGATACCCGGATCGCTGACGCTCAGCGGCGCGGTACGCTGAGCGTCCCACGAACCATCTTTCTCGACCTTGCCGCTGTTGACGCGGATGGCGTCAGGCGTCACGTTGACGAATCGGCGGCGCAGCAATTTCATCCCTTCGAGCCGGCCGCGCCACGTCGTCGTATCCTTGCCGAAGTCGAGGGCGTCGTCCGGCCCCTTCTTGTCGATCAGGTCGCCGAGCGGGTCCTTCTCGATCTTGCCCTTGACGAAGCTGATCCGCAGGGCGCGCGTCTTCGTCCCTTCGGGAGCAGGCACCGCTTCCCACGGGTTCGATCCCGACGACGCGAACGGAATCCAGTCGGCGTCGCGCTCGGCGCTGGGCGGATACGGCGCATCCGGCTTCAGGACGCTCAAGAGGACGCGGACGCCCTGTGTCTGGGGCACGGGAAAGACGACGCTGCCCAGCGGCACCTCACGATGAAAGGACAGGACAATGTGCTGTCGCGGCTTCTTGCCGCTCTCGGATTCGAGGTACTCCAGTTCCTTCGACATGCCGCCGCCGGGCGGCTGCGAGGTGAGCCGGAAGAGGCGAAGGAAGTCGCCGCGCGGATTGGGGACCGACTCATTCGCGGCCCGCGCCTTCCGCTGTTCGGGATAGCTGGGCGAGCAACTGAGCAGGTCGGCGTCCTCGGCGGCGGCGGCCCCCTCGAACCAGGAGGAGTTCGCCTTGACCGACAGATAGAGCTTGCCGTCGCGTGCCGCCAGCCCTTGCAGACCGCGACGCCGGGTGGCGCTGGGCTTGAGCATCAGCACTTCGCGAATCTTCTTCGTCTTGAGATCGACGCCCCAGACGGCATCCGTCGCCGAGCCGAGGATGGTCGAGCCGGCGAAGACCTCCTTGCCGTCGCTGGCGAGGAACTGCGCGCCGGTCCAGGCGGCGAAGGAGTGATGGCCCCAGCGCTTGCGGCCCTCCAGATCGCACTCGATGAGCGAGATGCCGCTCTCGGCGACCAGCGAACCGAGAAAGACGCTGTCTCCGGCGGCGCAGCCGGAGATCGGCGGAGTGTGGTCCGCCATCCAGCCGCCGCTATCGTGATGGGCGTTGATCCAGGGCGAATTCTCCGGCGCATGCCGCGACACATCGGGATAGGCCGTCATCTCGTACTTGAGGCGCAGCTCAGGGCCGCTCACCGCCGTCCAGCGATACTTGCCCGGCTCGACGAAGTTGCCCTCCTCGTCCTTGAGGTCCCAGGCGAAGACGTGTTCTCCCTTTGTCGTCTGACTGCGGGTGATGAGGTTGCGCGCGCGCATCCCATCCGGACGATTGACGGCAAGCGTGAGGTTGCCGTCGTCCTTGAGCCGGTACGGCACCTTGAAGGGTGGCTGTTCAACGGCGGCGAGTGAGGGCGGAGGAATCGGCTTGTCGCCGAGGCCGATGAAGGCGTGCAGGGCGTTGACCCGAGCAATGGGGCCGTCGGACGTCTTCGTGAAAGTGAGCTTGAGGCCGCGCGTGCCGATCGGCTTGGCAAAGGTGACGAAGCGCGAGCCGTCTTTTTCGAGCGACTCGGTGAAGTCGCGGACCTTCTTCCATTCCGCCGGCGTCGCGGCGCGCGGATTGACGTCGGCCGGTCCGTCGAATGTCTCAACGTCGAGTTTCTGGACGTTCGAGTCGAGCCAGAAGCCGCTCAGGCTCTGCGGCTGCGGCCACGACAGGAGGAACCACGATGGCTGAATATCACTGACGGCGGGAGCGGGAATGAAGCCGCGTTCGTCCTTGCCGACGTTGACCCAGTGTCCGCGTCCTGACGGAATGTTCGAGGCGGGATGCGGGACGTGCTGCCCCATGGGCGGCAGATATTCGCGATCCGCATAGGCGAGAGCGTCCGGCGTGATGTTGTGCAGGCGCTTGTCAAACAGCCGAACGTCCTCCAGCGGCTTGCTCTGCGTTTCGTGCTCGACGAGGAGAATCGCCTTCGTTTTCGTATTGACGGGCAGAGTGTAGAGACGCCCGCCTCCCTGACGCGGGAGGGTTGCCAGGGGCATCCACTCCGAGTCCTTGAAGGGATCGGGGGAGCCATCGGACTTGAGGATCAGGACGTCGCGAGAACTCCCCACAAACAGGGAACCGAGGGACAATTCGCGCCGGAAGACGAGGAGATGACGCGAGCCATGCCAGCCTTCGCGCTGGGGTTTGCCGAGACCGAGAGTTGCGAGGATTGTTGCGGGAGGAGTGGGAACGGTGTCGCGTCCCTTGAAGCTTTTGCAGGCGGCGAGGTCGAGATCGCCTGGTTTGATCGCCTCGGCAGAGACAGCGGCAGTCGCCGCGAGAAGGATCG
>JBBRIK010000066.1:0-10790 GCA_038221045.1 Gemmatales bacterium | reverse complement strand
CCCGACGCGATGGCCACCAGATGGACGTCGTGCTGGAGACGAGGCAGCGTCCATTCTCCCGACCACTTCACGCCCGCTCGGCCTCCGTCCTTGATTTGCGCCGCGTGAATCTTCCGGCCATTCGCGTACAGTTCGACCTTGTCGGCAGTCACCCATCCTGGTCCGAGGACGCGCACGGCTACCTTCACCTTTTCCGGAGCGGGAACAAGATCGCCGGGGCCGAAACGATCGTTGACGGTGATGTCGGCCAGTAGCCCGCAACTGACCAGCACACGCCCCGCGACGAAGTTCTTCATCGCCTCCTGTACGTCGATGTCGCCGGGCCGTTCGTCCTTGCAGCGGAGATAAGTGCGCCCCTGTCCCACGATGAATCGGCTGACGTCATGCGAGTCGCTCGATCCCACCGGCGTCAGGAAGATGCCTCGGTTGAGCAGCCCGAACCAGTCGTGGAAGGGCCGCATCACGTCCGACTGCTGCGCCCCCGAGTTGACGACCTCCATCGCGTTGGCTCGCAGTTCCCAGCCGTCGAGGTTCTCGCCCGTCAACGCCAGGTGCCGCTCAGGTCCGAAGGGCCGAAAGCCGAGGTGCAGATCGCGCGGATGATTGAGGATAATCGCCTTCGCTTCGGTCTGCTTCGCGATGCTCTCGAAGACGCTCTTCCAGTCCTTCAGTTTGTGATCGGGGACGGGTCCACCCGCGCGAACGGGGAAGACGTTGAAGTGTCCGACGCCGGTCGTCACCTCGTTGCCGACGATTGGCGTGAAGTAACTTCGCACGCCCTGCTTGACGGCGGCCGCCTCGTAATCCGCCTGGAGGTTATGCTCCGTGCTGATCGGCAGTTCGATCCCCTCACCAGCGAGTGTCAGGACGCGCTCGCTGAGTGTGGCGTCACCGTGGCCGGAGTGGGTCAGCGTGTGGACGTGCATGTCGCTGGCGACATAGCCCGCCGTCGGCACCTCGCGCCGGATGGTGAGCGTCTTGCGAATCGTCTCGCCGGGACGGACGGCGAGGCGAACCGAGTCGATGCCGTACTCGAACCCGCGTCCGGCGTGGATCGTGTAGTCGCCTGCCGGCAGTCCGAATCGGGCCTTGCCGTCACTCGTGTAGAGTACACCGGGACGCACGGCCAGATGATCGTCCGAGTTAGCCCCGACCGTCATCAACGCCCCCCTGGAGTTGAGGATGGTGATGCGACAGGGGACGGCTACAGGCATGCCCATCCGGCCGGCCTCCAGCACCGTGATTTCGACGACGGACTCCGAGAGGATCCGCGCCAGGGGGCGAGCGTCGAGGTGGATCTCGCCGACGCGAATGTCATCCGGCGTTTTCCCCACTTGCTCGATAGTCAGGCTGTTCTCGCCGTCGATCAGCGAGCCAGCGGGAATCGGCAGATAGACGACCGTGTCGTTTTCGTCGGTCAGCAGCCGGCCCAGCCCCTTGCCGTTGAGCGATAACTTCCAGGTATGCTTGACGTCCTGTTGCCGCAGTCGAAGCGTTGCTTCCAAATTATTGCGGGACGCCTGGAAGCGGAGCGACAGACTGGCTGCCTCCGCCTTTTCGGGGAAGTCGCTCCACTCGCGCACGGCGGACACGCGCAGATGATGCATCGCCGCTGTCAGAATCGTCTCCTTCGCGGAAACGGTTCCGGCAGCGGCGAAGCAAGCGAGGACCAGAGTGCTTGCACGAAAGAGACTCACGCGACTCGCTCCTTTCCCGTCCTTCGCCTGACATTCATTTCGCTGATGAGCCGTCGTTCCATTCGAGGACAGCGCTGTACGGGCGCGGTGCATCATAAGGCGGAGGCGCTTTGTAGATGCCGTCGAATACCCACACGAACGAGAGTATGCGGCCCGTCTTGACGTCGTAGCGTCCCGCGCCGGTGAGCTTCACGTCTCCATACGTCCGCTTCTTGGCCTGGGTCAAATGCGAGCCGGACAACGTCCCTTCGTAGACGAGATGAGCGACTCCCTCCTCGACCGCTCGGACCTTGCCGGCAAGCTTCATGGCGGTGACTTCTTGCGGCCGCGGCATGGAATCCTCATCGCCGGGGCCGAGGACGCGGCCAAACTTCCGGGCCAGTGGCTCCGGTATCTTCCACTCCGTCCCCGCGTCGGTCTTCGGAGGCGCGAGTTCCGCCAACTCCTTCGCCGTCAGCGGCAGACTGTCGATGGTCGGATTGGGCAGTTCCCGAAGTGGAATGTTCTTGATGGAGTAGCGGAGATAGATGGCCGGCGTCGCGCCGCCGTCGGGCTGCACGCCGCTCCCCCGGCGCGGCAGGGGGTCGCTGCGCCGCACCTCGCGCGGCTTCACCTCGCCGAAGGCTTTCAGGCCGGGCTGGAGGTCGGCGAGCAGTTCCTGCGTCCAGGTCTTATGGCTCTTGAAGTTCTGATGGCTTGCCAGCACCTTGCCGTCGGGCGCGACCAGGTACAGTCCCTGATACTGAGCGGGACGCTGCTTCTGCACGGCGCGGAAGAAATCTCCGGCCGCGTCCTTCTGTTGGCGGATCACATACAGGTTCAGCGCGACGGGAACGGTATTCGTCGAGAGAAGGCGAATCACCTCATCCTGGCACAGCGGACCCTCACGGAGTCCATGGGCGTAGCCTCAGCAGCGTTCGAGGGGATCGTCGCCGGACACCCAGATCAAGACGGGCCGCTTCTCGGCCCTGGCAATGCGGATACCCTCATTCAGATCGAGCAGCCAGGGAATGGAGAGCCACTTCGTCGATTGCGGGAACAGCGTCGTATCGGCGTGGAGTTGAGCCGCCTCTTTTGGCAGCCGGGCGACATCGGGATGCACGCCGCCGGGACGAGAATCGGCGCGCGCGATCATCGTGCCGGCCAAAGACAGGAACGTGGCGGCCCATATCGAAGAGCGGGAAGGCATGGTGATGGTCCTCGGAGAATGTCACCAGTGAAGCGATCCTTCAGGCTACCGGGCAACGCGGTTGATGTCACGCACTTCTTGCCGGATGGTGTGGCGGGCTGCAAGCGGCAAGAAGCGGATCACTCTTTCCTTGCAGTTTTGCTACAACAATGGCGAGAACCGCTGACCTACTCGTTCAGCCAGGATTCGGAGAGCCGTGTTGCTCCGAGCGTGGCTCAACAAGTTCCATGAGACGACACCGTGCACCCCGACACTGTCTCCGCCCTGAGCGGCTTCTTCCCCTGGATCGTCCCCGAGTGCATCCTGGGCTTTGTCGCCTGCGTGCTGTTCCTCGGCGCGACCTGGCGGCCCAACCGCAACCTCTGGGGCGCCGTCGCCCTCCTCGGCGTCACTGCCGCCGGCATCGCTCTGTGGCTCACACGCCTGCCGCAGTTCGAGACGCCCGACAAGGCGCAGGCCGCTCTCTTTGCCAGCCCGGTTTTGCTCGATCGGCTCACCATCTACATCAAGGCCCTCGCCCTCGCCGGCGCGGCCGTCCTCATCCTTCTCAGTTGGGATGAAGTGGCCGAGGACGTCGCCGCCGAGTATCACGCCTGCCTGCTCGTCATCGCCGCCGGCGTCTGCTTCACCGCTGCCGCCAACGATCTGATCACCCTTTTCCTCGCTCTCGAACTGATTAGCATTCCGACCTATGTCATCCTCTACCTGGCTCGCACCAGCGAAAAGGCCCAGGAGGCGGGCGTCAAGTATTTCCTCCTCAGCATCTTCTCGTCCGCCCTGCTGCTGTTCGGCTTCAGCTACCTCTACGGCGTCGCGGGTACGACCAATTTGCAGGGCATTGCGTCCGCCCTCACCAGCCGCGACGAAGGTAAGTCGGGCGTGGCGATGGTGGCCCTGGTGATGATCGTTGCCGGTCTCGGCTTCAAGATCACTGCCGTGCCGTTCCACTTCTATGCTCCGGACGTCTACCAGGGGACCTCGAACGGCGCTGCCGCCTTGCTCGCGTTCGTGCCCAAGGTGGCCGGCTTCGTCGCACTGATTCGCGTCTTTGGGTTCGTGCCGTTTGAAATCCACACCGATGAGGCGAAGCCGACTATCATTACCGGGGCCGGCTTCATCGCTGGGCCGGATCTGGCGACGCTGCTGTGGATCATCGCCGCCGTCACCATGACGCTGGGCAACGTCCTCGCGCTGCTCCAGGACAACGTCAAGCGCATGCTGGCCTATTCGAGCGTGTCGCATTCCGGCTACATGCTCATCGGCCTGGCCTCTGCTTACTACCTCCGCGGTTCGCAGAGTACGCTGCTGACGCGCGGCGTCGATACGATCCTCTTCTACCTCGTCTCCTATGGCTGCATGACCATCGGCGCTTTCGCGGTGCTGGAGTATCTCAGCTCGCGCGAGAGGCCAGTCGAGACGGTCGATGACCTCGCCGGCCTGAGCAAGACCCATCCGGGCGTGGCGATCCTAATGACGCTGTTCCTGCTCAGCCTGATCGGCATTCCGCCGACGCCGGGCTTCTCGGCCAAGTGGGACCTGCTGTTCGGCGCCTTCTCCCTGCAAGGACCGAACCCCACTCCCGACGACCTGACCCAGGCGAGGCTGTTCCGAATCCTGGCCCTGATCGCCGTCATCAACGCGGCGGTCGGCTCGTGGTACTACCTGCGGATCATCACGGTCATGTATCTGCGAACGCCGTTGCAGCCGCTGGCGAAGCAGAAGATGTCGCCGAAACTGGTGGCGGTCTGGGTGTGCGCCGCCCTCACGCTGCTGTTCTGCTATCCGCGCCCGCTGTTCGACAAGGCGCGGGGGGCCATCGATAACAAGGTCCAGATCGCGGCGCCGGCGCGGACAGAACGCCCTCCTGGCGAGCCGCCCACTTAGAAGTGGTTTCCCAGCGAGCCGCAACTTTCGGGCGAGCCGCGACCGCAAGGGAGCGGTTGGAAGAAGCCGCTCCCTTGCGGTCGCGGCTCGTGTCGAAACGACGTTGCAACGAACTGCCCGCTAAGCCGCAAGCGGCGGGCAATGGTATTCCGCCTTCCCTCTTTGAGACCGCACCATGAATCGACTCGTCTCCGTCTGTCTGTTCCTCGCCTGTGTCCTGTCCGCGTTTCCCGCTCGCGCGGACGATCCGAAACCCGAGAAAATGCGCGTCTACATCGGCACCTACACGGACAGCAAGAGCAAGGGCATCTATCGCGCCGAACTCGACCTGAAGACCGGCGCGCTCACCGACGTCTCCCTCGCCGTCGCGACCACCAATCCCTCGTTCCTGGCCCTGCATCCCTCGCGGCAATTCCTCTACGCTGTCGGTGAAAGCGGCGGCAAGGGCGGCACCGTCACCGCCTTCGCCATCGACGCCAACAGCGGCGATCTGAAAATGCTCAATCAGGAGTCGTCGAAAGGCAGCGGCCCCTGCCACATCTCGCTCGACAAGCAGGGCAAGAACGCATTCGTCGCCAACTACGGCGGCGGCAGCATCGCCTGCCTGCCGATCGGCGACGACGGCAAGTTGGCCGAGGCGACGAGTGCCATTCAGCACAAGGGATCGAGCGTCGATCCTGGCCGGCAGAAGGAGCCGCACGCGCACTCGATCAATCCCGACCCTGCGAACAAGTTCGTCTTCGCGGCCGATCTCGGTCTCGACAAGGTGCTGGTCTATCGCTTCGATTCCGCGAAAGGCAAGTTGACGCCGAACGATCCGCCCGCGGCCGTGGTCGCGGCTGGTTCCGGCCCGCGTCACTTCGCCTTCCATCCTTCGGGGAAGTTTGCCTACGTCATCAACGAAATCCTCCAGACGGTGACGGCGTTCAGCTACGACGCCGACAAGGGCGTGCTGACCGAAGTGCAAACGATCTCGACGCTGAAGGCCCCGCACAAGGGCAATTCGACGGCCGAGGTAGTGGTGCATCCCTCGGGCAAGTTCCTCTACGGCTCCAATCGCGGCCACAACAGCATCGCGATTTTCAAGATCGATCAGGAGACGGGCAAACTGACCGCTGTCGGCCATCAGGGCAAGACGATCAAGACGCCGCGCAACTTCGCGGTCGATCCCACGGGCCAATTGCTCCTCGTCGCCAATCAGGACGGCGGCAGCATCAGCGTCTTTCGCATCGATCAGAAGACCGGCGAACTCGACCTCGTGGGCGAGCCGGTCGCCGTTGCGAATCCGGTGTGCATTCGCTTTTTGCCTCTGAAGTAATTTTTTGCCAGTTGCCAGTTGCCAGTTGCCAGTCGCCAGTCGCCAGTCGCCAGTCGCCAGTCCCCGACCAGGGGTTCACACCCCTGGCTATTGACGGGCGCCCCTTCAGGGCGGGTCTTCAGCCCCAACGGGGCGGCAGTCAATAGCCAGGTGGCGTAAGCCCCTGGCTTCCCTGGCTTCCCTGGCAACTGGCAACTGACAACTGACAACTGACAACTGGCAACTGGCAAATTTGAACAGGTATCGCGATGGCTCGCTCTCCCAAGACCAAGAAAACGAAACGCCCCGAAGCAACTTCGACGGCGGAAGAGCCGTTGAAGCCCGCCGAGCCTGCGGCACGCGCCGGTCCGAGCGGGTATGGCGACTGGTACGAGTACGAGACCCGGCTGCAACGACCGCTCGTCATGAAGCTGGCCGACTTCCGCCGCACCGATCGCCTTCGCCATGTCATCTTCTCGCGGCAATTCGACATTCCCTTGCTCGACCGCATCGCCCAGATCGCGACGAAAATGCGCGAGATCGGCGAGACGAGAGAAGGTCTGCGATTCCTGTCCAGCCTGCTGTCGCACAAGCGAGCCATGCTCTACTTCACGCAGGCCTCGACGCGCACCTTCCTGTCGTTCATGGCCGCCTGCCAGATCCTCGGCATGGGTTATGGCGAAATCCGCGATTCGTCCGTGTCGTCGGAGGCCAAGGGCGAGTCGCCGCTCGACTCGATCCGCATGTTCTCCAGCTATTTCGACGTGATTATCATGCGGGCTCGCTATCCCGACTTCGCGGAAGCGTGCGCCTATCTGATGAACGACCTCGATCGGATCAACGACGCGGAACACTCGGGACTGCGCGGGGTGCCGATCCTCAATGGCGGCTCCGGGGCCGACGAGCATCCGACGCAGGCCTTGCTCGATCTCTACACCATCCAGCGCGTATTCAGTTTCGAGTCGAAGAAGGACTCGTCGCGGCGCAGCCGGTTCGGCGACCTGCGCCGCAAGTATCCGACTCTCACGAAGGGGCCGGACAGCAAGGTCTACTGCTTCTGCGGCGACATCGGACGGGGCCGCACGGTGCGTTCCCTGGCCCAACTGCTGGCGCTGTACAAGAACATCACGATGCACTTCGTCTACCCGCCTCATCCGAAACTGGAAATGTCGGACGATCTGCGCGAGTATCTGCTGACGGCGGGCGTGAAGATCACCGAGGGGAACAGTCTGAAGGAAGTGATTGGCGACATCGACGTGCTGTACATGACGCGGATTCAGCACGAGCACGACAAGGGCGACCATTACGACGAGGAGGCTCTCAAGGAGTGCATGCTGACTCCCGACCTGGTGGCGCAAATGCGCGAGTACGCGGCCATCATGCATCCGTTTCCGCGCAACGGCAAGAACCCTGAGATCCCCTTTGAGATCGACAACGATCCGCGCGCCCGCTATTTCGATCAGTCGCACAATGGCATGTGGGTGCGCGCGGCCCTTATCAGCTACCTGTTCAACGTCGATGCGGAGGTGTACAGCTACTACGAGAAAATGTTCTCGGAGCGCCACGACTACAACCTCGGCGTGCTGTCCTGAAATCACTTGCGGCGGACGTGTTCGGGGAGTAGGATCTACCGAGAGTCTCTCTACCTCCAGGGCAGCTAACATGAACGTCCCCATCCACCAACTCTTCGTGACCGAACCTGCCCCGATTCGTTACGACGACGCACTCCTCGAACTCGCCCCGCCAGCCCCGCTTCTGGCCGAGCAACTCCAGGCCACGGACCAGTTCTTCCAGTGCGAAGAAGAGACGACGGCAACCGCCGGCCTGCTCGCCCTCTGGGGAGGCGCGATGCTCCTGGGCGACCTGGCCGTCGAACATCTCTCCGGAACGCTCGACCTCGATGAAGATGAGGTCGAGGAAGAATTGAGCTGAAACCGCGAAGTCAAGCCGCCTCGACTCACTCGCGTGCCATCGCCCCCCGACGCTGTTCCTCTTCGCCCTCGCGGAGGATTGCGTCCCTGTCTTCGACCTGTTCGTCTTCCAGCACGCTGTTATCGATGTGAATGTCGCGCGCCTGAGGCGCGTAATCCGGTCCGACCACTTCGAGTACCGTCGGCCCGATCGGCGGATAATGGCGATGGGCGAAATAGCCATCGACCGTGATCGCCTCTTCACGATATTCGGGATACTCGATCAGGACTTCGTGGAGCCGCCTGAGCCGATAGTGCGGCACACTCGCATACATGTGATGCGGCAAGTGATAGTCCTGTCCCATCGGGAAGAC
Organism: Gemmatales bacterium; assembly: GCA_038221045.1. GTDB lineage: Bacteria > Planctomycetota > Planctomycetia > Gemmatales > Gemmataceae > JBBRIK01. Next base: position 2,439 of record JBBRIK010000066.1, on the reverse strand, counting down.
CGCGAAGTTGATGAAGCGATTGACGAGGAAGACGCGCGTGTTCGTCAGCCGGCCGCGCCCGCCGTTGCCGTGCTGCACGATCTGACGCAGGATCATGAAGAACGAGAACGACGTCAATAACGGCACTCCCCACAGGACGATGAAGTACACCGCCGCCCAGCGGCCCGTCAGCTGCGTCGTCCACGCCAGCGCACTGAAGAGGACCGTCAGGAACGTGATCCGTCCCATCGACGTCCAGCGCATGTGAATGAGCGGACGCACCCGGCTGTGATGGTACTTGGCGTCAGACAGGAACCAGAAATAGAGCATCATGCCGAACCAGAGCAGGGCGGGAAGGACTCCCAGCAGCAGCGGATCGCCATTGCGGACCAGGAAGAAGAGCAGCACCGCCTGACTGAGCAGATACGCGAGGCCCAGCCGGATGGGTCCCTTGTCGGGCTTCCAGCCCTTCTTCATGTACGGATTCTTGTCCGTGCCGAGCGAGTTGTACTGGGCGCGGATGCGGATGAAGCGGATCAGGTTCGGCACCCACAACTGCTTCAGGATCGTCCGCACGAACTCGCCCTTGGAGAGCGGGAATGGCAGCCAGTGGCCGCTCGTCTGCAACTGCGACACGTCGGGATCGCGCTCGGGATCGTTGACGAATTGATGATGGGCGTGATGCTGAAGGCGATAGTGATAGAGCGTGCTGAAAAGCGGAAACATCGTCAGCCAGTCGCCGGCCAACTCGTTCAGTCGGCGATTGCGGAACAGGATGTGGTGCGATCCCTCATGAGCCAGGGCGCTCAACTGATGCTGTCCCGCTCCCACCAGCACGATGGCCAGGAAGACCACCGGCACGTTCCACCAGAAGGACAGTCCCTCGGCCGCCTGGTACTCGACGAACCACACCGCCCCGCCGATGACGACGGCGAGATAGAGGTAGGCGCGCAGCAGGTAGTACCAATTGATGAGGTTGTCTAACTTGCGCAGTTGTTGCAGGTGGTCTTTCAGTTCCGGATCCTGAAGGGTTTTGTTCCCCGAAGGAGCAGGAATGATGACGCTCGCCATTGAGGAATGCCCTTTGCTCTGCCGGAATCGCTCCTGCGTGTCGCGGCAATGAGTCGCTTGCGGATTTCTCCAGTCCTCCCATCTTACGGAGAAAGGAAAGCAAGAGACAGGGGTTCAGGCAGCCCGGCGCGACAGTTTCTCGATTCGGGCTGCCGGACTTTCCGTATCTGCCGGCGCGGGGGAGGGCGCTTCCGCGATTTTCAACTTCGACGCCGGCTTGTCGGCTGGTTTTCCTGGACTGCCTGGACAGCGGTACTCCTGAGCGTGCGCCTTCACGTCAAGGAAGTGCTTACGGCAGGCCTGCATCACGTCGGCATAACCCATGAGGATGAGCAGGCCGTCGCTGTTCTCCTCGTCGGCCTGGCGCGTGAAATCGAAACTGCCGGTAATGACGACTCTGCCGTCGATGAGGATCATATTGTCGTGGCAGCAGGTGAAATGGGTGTCCAGAGACGGCGCCAGTCCCTGTTCGGAGAACCGATGCAGGTCGCTGGTGGGGTCCTTCTCGTTCTGGCGGTCGAGAACGACGGTGACGCGCACGCCGCGCATCTTGACGTCGAGGACCGCTTTCGCGAGCGTCTCGCTGGCGAAGGAGCGGGCGAGGATCAGCACTTCCTTCTTCGCCCGGCCCAGCTGCTGGACGATTGCGTCGGCGCAGCCGCCTTTGGGTGAGAAGAGAGCGACCACCGAGGGAGCGTCGGACAGATGGCGGTGGATCAGGCGAACGAGGAAAACGCAGGTCAGCGCGCCGGTGAATCCCGTGGCCAGCAGCAGTCCCATCATCATCGCGCGTCCTCCTCCTGGATCGAGCCACGCGGACCCGGCGGCAGCATAGCAGGAGGCCATGTCTGGGCAAGGCCGTTTCCTATACTGGGTTGAGAGGGGCAACCTCTGTTCGGCCGCTTGCGGCTTCGCAGGGCAGATTGCTAAGCCGCAAGCGGCAAGAATGGGCCGCTTGCGGGACGAGGGGAGGAGGAACATGGACGAACCGGAGGACGAGGCCGCACTGGTCGCCGACCTGCGGGTCGGCGATGAGCCGGCCTTCGAGCGCGTCGTGCGCCTCTATTCGCCGCGTCTGCTGGCTGCCGCTCGGCGCATCCTCCGCAATGAGGAGGACGCCCTTGAGGCGGTGCAGGATGCTTTTCTCTCGGCCTTCAAGGCGCTGCCTCAATTCGCGGGCGACTCACGGTTTTCGACCTGGCTGCATCGGATCGGCATCAACGCCGCCCTGATGAAATTACGCAGCCGGCAACGCAAACACGAGCGGCCGATCAGCGAGTTGTTGCCCCGCTTCCTCGCGGATGGACACCAGGCCGAGCCGGCCGTCGCCTGGGAGCCAGCCGAGAAACTGCTCGAACGGCAAGAAACGCGGGCGATCGTCCGCAACGC
>JBBRIK010000065.1:0-10813 GCA_038221045.1 Gemmatales bacterium | reverse complement strand
TCGAAGGCGCTCCAGGCCGCCGGCGCGAAGCTCGTCTGGGCCGTTCATCCGCGCATGATCCGCATCGTCGAGGGCTTCCTCAACAGCGATAAACCCGACGACGTCGCCAGCCGGGTGCTGCCCTACGCCGCCGGCACTCTCAGCGTCGAGAAGGTGCTTCCCTGCGACGTCAGTTACGACACCATGGACGACGTGCCGGAAGAGACCAAGACCGATCGCCGTTATATCCGCATTCAGGAGCAGTACGGCGACTACTCCATCGCCGGAATGATGGCCGCCGTCAAGCAGGCGCATGGCAACGTCGATGCACTGATTCACAGCGTCGCCTTTGCCCCGGAGATCAAGAGCAAACTCATCGACACCACGCGCAAAGGCTATTGGACGGCCATCAGCATCAGCGCCTATTCGCTGGTCGGCCTGACGCGGGCGGCGCTGCCCCTCATGGAGGACAGGCCGGGCGGAGCGTCGGTCGTCGGCCTGACGTATCTTGGCGGCGCGCGCGTGGTGCCGCACTACGGTGGAGGCATGTCCACGGCGAAGGCCGCCCTGGAGATTGACGCCAAGCAGCTCGCGCACAATGTCGGCGCGAAGGGAGTGCGCGTCAATCTGATCTCGGCGGGGCCGTATGCATCGCGGGCAGCGAGGGGCATCGGCAACATGCAAGAGATGATCGACTACGCGGCCCATCGTTCGCCGTTGCCGCGCGGCATCGAGCCGGAGGAGGTCGCCAATACGACGGCTTTCCTGTGCAGTCCGCTCGCCTCGGCAATCAGCGGACACGTCCTTTATGTCGATTGCGGCTACAACGTGATGGGCGTGTGAACAGGCGAACGGCCGGCGTAGCCGGCTGGTGGGACCTCAGCCGGCTGATGGAGGCTCAACCCAGCGACCAGTTGAGCCTCCACCAGCCGGCTTACGCCGGCCGTTCGCCTGTCAACGAGCGGGGAATCATGGGATCTAACGTCGTCGGCATTGATCTTGGCACCACGTTCAGCCTCGCCGCCTACATGGAGGACGGTAAGCCCGTCGTCGTGCGCGATGAACACGGCGTCGCCCTGGTGCCGTCCGTCCTCAGCTTCCACGAGGACGGCAGCGTTCTCGTCGGCAGCGCTGCTCGCGAACGCTGCCTGAGCGATCCCGATCACACCGTCTACAGCGTCAAACGGCTCATGGGCCGCACGCTCGCCGATCTGCAAAAAGAACTTCCGCTCATCCCCTATCAGGTCGTCGAGCGCGACGCCGGCGCGGGCCGCAAGGTGCTACACGTCAAGATCGGCGGCCGGGAACACACACCCGAAGAACTGTCGGCCATGATCCTGCAAGAAGTGCGCAGGCGAGCCGGCAATCCGACCCGCGCCGTCATCACCGTGCCGGCCTACTTCGACGATGGGCAGCGCCAGGCCACGCGCGACGCCGGACGCATCGCCGGTCTCGACGTCCTTCGCATCGTCAACGAGCCGACGGCAGCCGCGCTCGCCTATGGCCTCGACCGCCGCCGGACGGGAACGGTTGCCGTCTACGATCTCGGCGGCGGCACGTTCGACTGCTCGATCCTGTCGATCAAGGATGGCGTCTTCAAGGTGCTGGCGACCAATGGCGACACCCTCCTCGGCGGCGACGATTTCGACCGCGCCGTCATGAGCGTCGTGGCGAAGGAACTCGCCCTCGACCTGACGACACGCGATCCGGAGTTGCTCCAGAACCTGCGCGACCAGGGCGAAAAGACGAAGATCGCACTATCCGCGGCGGAGAGCGCCGTCTTCGCTGTCGATCTACCGGGGCGTTCGCTCAGCATTCGCCGGTCGTTCACGCGGATCGAGTTGGAGGAACTGCTGCGGCCCTTCATCGACCGCACCATCGCTCGCTGTCAGTCGGCCCTGCGCGACGCGGACCTGACGCCGGACAAGGTCGATGAAGTCGTTCTCGTCGGCGGCTCGACGCGGATTCCCTATGTCCGGCGGCGCGTCGAGGAGTTCTTCGGCCGCAAGCCGCACACCGATCTCAATCCCGACGAGGTTGTCGCGATGGGAGCCGCCGTGCAGGCGGACATCCTCACCGGCGGCCGGCGACACATGCTGCTGCTCGACGTTGTGCCGTTGTCGCTGGGCATTGAGACGCTCGGCGGCGCGGTGAGTAAGCTCATCTATCGCAACTCGACCATTCCGGCCCGCGCGACGGAGCGCTTCACGACGTTCGTCGAGAACCAGACGGCGGTGGACATCAACATCTACCAGGGCGAGCGCGAGTTGACGAAGGACTGTCGCAGCCTGGGCCGGTTTCGTCTCGGAGGCATTCCGCCGATGCCGGCCCAACTGGCGCAGGTCGATGTGACCTTCCTCGTCGATGCGAATGGCTTGCTGACGGTGTCGGCGAAGGAGCAGCGCAGCGGCCAGGAGGCGAAGGTGACCGTGCAGCCGAGTCACGGGCTGTCGAATGACGAGGTCGAGAAGCTGGTGCTGGAGAGCGTCGAGCATGCTCGTTCGGACTTCACCGCGCGCCGGCTCATCGAGCTGCGCAACAAGGCCGACGCCGAGGCACGGCACACCGAGAAAGCGCTGGCCGCTCAGGGAGCGCAACTGAGCGACCTAGTCCGCCAGCGCATCGAGTCGGCGCTGGCTCAGGTTCGCGAGCGGATTCAGGGTGAGGACGTCGATCGTTTGCAACAGTCGGTCGATGAACTGGCCTCCGCGACCGCCCCGCTGGCGGAACTGGTGATGAATGCCGTCGTCAAGGCAACGCTGGAAGGCAAGCAGATGGACGACGTGGACCCGACCAAGCTGTGAGGAGACCCGTCATGGGCCTGAACTGGAGCAACACGCGCGAGATTGGCGAACTGCTGTTCGAGAAGTACGACGGCCTCGATCCGCTGACCGTGCGTTTCACCGACATGCACAAGTGGATTCTCGATCTCGAGGATTTCGAGGGCAAGCCGGAAGAGGTCAACGAGAAGCGGCTCGAAGCGATTCAGATGGCATGGTACGAGGAATGGCAGGACGAGTATGGCGACGCTTGAGGGAGCTATTTTGTCGAGCATCAGGGTCGTTTCATTGGCGTCGCCTGGCCCCAGTGCTTGCGCAAGTCGGCCAGTGGCTGCTGCCGCTCCTCGTGGCTCATGGTGAACCGATAGCCGGCGTCGGCGGGACGCATCCCGAGCATCTCTTGCAACCCCCGGACGGCGAATTGCCGGTTGAGCAGATAAGGATCGTCGAGCGCGTCGAGAAGCGGCGGGATCGCGCGAACGTCGCGTGTTCGCGCCAATGCGTCGGCGGCGACCAGCCGGACGGATTCGTTGCTGCTGGCCAGCCAACCCTGAGCGACAGAGCGAGCGCGAGTGGGATAGTGTGTCGCGATCTCCTTCTCGTCGTACGTCCTGCCATACCACTCCTTCAGATGACGCAGGGTCCAGTCGATCGGCTGCTCGGTGTGGCAGAGGTTGCAGGCGTTGGGGTGATTCGCCTGGATCATGTCTGCCCGCGTCGGCGAATAGATCATGTGCGTGCGAACCACGTCTTGCAATCCCTCGTTGATGCGCGGCATGTGGCAGTTCAGACACCGATCGCCCGTACTTCCGGCCGGGTGATGGGTATGGGCGAGACGTTTCTCGGCGGTCTTCAACTGTTCGTGGCACTTCAGGCAGACGGCGTCGTCCTGCGCTGCCGGCTGCGACCACTTCGGGCCGATGGCCGAGTGGGGACTGTGACAGTCGATGCAGCGCAGTTTGGAGTAGCAACTGCCGCGCATCGCGTCGGAGTATTCGACCGAGTTCCAGGTTGACATTCCAGCGGCGAACGAGGGCCGGGCTCCCGTGTGACAGCGGCCACAGGCCCAGTTGACGTTGTCGTGGCTGCGGCCCTGATCCAGCCGCTCTCCTCCCCCTTCGACGGAAAGGTGAGGACTGCTTGCGAAGAACTTCGGCAGCGTCTTGCCCCCACTCTCGACGTGTGCCCGCGCACCCAGGTGGCAGGCCTCGCAACTGACGCCGAACGTGACCGCGTAGCGCTCCGCTTCCCATGTCGTCATGGGGTTTTCGACCGTGCCGCCGTCCACCATGCGGGCCATCGAGGGGAGTTCGCTGGGATGCGCCTCTGCGACGTAATTCCGCAATTGCCAGTGCAACTGAACCGGCGCGTGTTCGCCCATCTGCTGAGGACGCCGGCCGAGCAGGTCGCCCAGAGGGAACGTCGTGTGACAGTAGTTGCAACTGGCCGAGTATTCCGCATAGTGCCGGCCACTGTCAGGAGGGCGGAACGGGTCGGGACGCTCCGCATCAGGCATCTCCGGGCCGATATGGACGACGGGGACCCACTCCTTCTGGTCCAGCCAGTAGCCGAAGGGCAGTACATGGTCCTTGTGGTAGAAGTGGTGTTTGGGAGGTTCGGGACCATCGATCTGCTTGCCGACATAGTACTGAAAGAACCTGACTCCGATAGTCTGTGTGATTCGGTAGGATCGCTTCAGCCCCCGGCGTTCGAGGCGCATGACATATGCGCCGTCCCGGCGTTCAAAAGTCGCTTTGCCTCCCCGATAGGTGAGGCTGGCATTGCCGGAGTAGTCGCCCTTGATCGTCCCTGCGTCGGCGAGTGCGTTCATCCAGCGGTGCGGATGGACCGACCAGGCGTTGTAATTCTTCGCGTGACAGGTCTTGCACGCCTCGGGGCCGATGTAATCCGCAGGATGGATGTTGCTCTTCCCCGCCGACGGGCTGGAGAGAACGTCAGCGGGCAACTCGTCCCACCAGACACTCAGGTGACGGCCGGCGGCCAGTTGAAGGGGCGGAAGCGATCCACTTCGGGCGAGAGAAGGAGGAGCCAGCGGATTTCTCGGAGAAGGGTTCGGACCGAGGACGCCCTGGAAGAAGGCGAAGCCGAGTGCCACGACACCGAGGGGGACAGCGCTGGCGACGAATGCCCGCCCGATGCGTCTCCTTCCCGGCTGTTGTGACGGTGGGATCATCGCGACATTTCAGCGTGGTTGTAGGTTGAGGAGATGGGACGGGACGGTCCAGGGACCGCCCCGTTTTTCCCTGTCGAGAACCATGAAACCGTTTACAGCAATTCGCTGACCCGTTCGCGGTCATCGAGAATGTACATCGGCCGGCCGGAGCCGCTGGGGAAAGTCAGCGCGGGGTCGATGCCCAGTGCGTGGTAGACCGTGCTGAGCACTTGGGGGACGCTATACGGCCGATCCTTGGGGACCTCGGCGCGAGCGTTGGTGGCGCCGATGGCCTGGCCCATCTTCAGGCCGCCGCCGGCCAGCAGGGCCGACATGGCGGGCGGCCAGTGGCCACGGCCGTCCGGGGTCGAATCGCCGATCTTGGGAGTCCGCCCGAACTCGCCCCACATGACCGTGACCACGTCGTTCTCCATGCCGCGATCGTGCAGGTCCTGGATCAGGTTGGCGAGGCCCATATCCAGCACGGGCAACTGCTGGCGGAGGAACTTGAAGTTCTCGGAGTGCGTGTCCCAGCTACCGAAGGCAAGGGTGACGCAGCCGACGCCGGCCTCGACCAGACGGCGGGCGGTCAGGAACTGCTCGACTCCCTTGTAGCGGTCGCGCGTGCGCGGTTCCTCGCGCGTCAGGTCCAGGGCCTTGCGGACCGCCCCGGAGGCCACCATGTCGAACGCCCGCGCCTTGAAGGTGTCCATCCCCTGCATGGTGCCGCTGGTGTCCAGTTCGCGTTTCACATCGTCGAGGCTGGTCAGCAGCGCCTTGCGGTCCTCGGCGCGGACCGCATCGACTCCGCCCGCCAGGCGCAGGTTCTGCAGGCCGGGGCCATCGGGCGTGAAGGGGCGGTGACCGACACCCAGGAAGCCGGGTTCGGTGCCGGCCGTCATGCCGCGCAGGCTGACGAAGGGCGGGATGTCCGAGTTCTGCGAGCCGCGCAGTTTCGAGACGACGGAACCCAGCGACGGATGATGAGCGGTCCGGTTATCCGACTCGTGGTAGCCGGTGTGCGTCTGGGAGTCCGAGTGTTCGTTGCCGCCGACCAGCGAGCGGATCACCGAGAGCTTGTCCCACATGCGGGCCTGGCGCGGGAAGTGTTCGGAGATCTGCACGCCGGAGACATTGGTCTGGATCGGCTTGAACTCGCCGCGGAACTCGGCGGGCGCGTCCGGCTTGAGATCGTACATGTCCATGTGCGATGGGCCGCCGGGCAGGTAGATCATGATCGCGGACTTGGGGGACGAACGGGGCGAGGCGGCCGTGGCTCGCGCACGCAACATGTCGGCCAGAGTCAGACCGGCGCCGAAAGCACCGATCTGGAGGAACCCGCGCCGGCTGATGCCGTCGCAAAACCGCTGTCTGCCGCCGAGAAGCTTGAACATGACGCACCCCTCTTGTGTGATGGAAGATCGATGGCCCATGAGGAGAGGCTGATCTTCCGTGTGTCGCCGGCACGCTGAGGGCGCCGGCGGGTGGTGGGGACTCCCTGAGAACGTTCCATCCCTATTACCTTATCGAAATCTACTGTCACATTCGCCCTGCGTGAAGTCAAGCACTGTTTCTCAGGGTCAGTTTGTCGGACTCGACGAAGCGGAGCCGGATGAGGAATTATGGAGGCCGATAGTAATTCGATCTTGGCTGCGCAGCGCTCAGCCATTAACATCGAGCATGATTCGTTAATTGCCTCGCTGCCACACCCCCGGTGGGAGTGGAAAAGTGATCGCGGTGCGCTCAAGCAGGGAGCCGCGAACTCCTGAGAGGAGAGGGGCGACGGAGCATCGTGGCGTCAAGGAGCAAAAGACCGCAGTCCGATTTCGTCGCCGACCGAATGGCTTGCTGATTCTGAGGGACTGAGACTGTAAGTCGTTTCAGTTTCTGTCCTGGCGCTTTCGGTCCCCGACACCTTTATTCGCCCCTTTATTCGCCCGAGGGCTGAGTTGTGTACCTCAACCGCCTGTCTCTGCTCAACGTCAAGTCCGTGCACCGGCGAATACCGGACGGTGGGGGTCCTCTTGCTGAACCGGCTCGGCGGCGCCTGTTACTGCAAGGGGGAAATGGGAGCGGCAAGACAACGATCCTGAAAACGATTCTCGCGCTGTGGAGGTTCTGGGGGGAGTGGATCGACGTTGGCCGAGCCTCTCCGCCGCCCCCGAAGCATCTGCGGCACTTCCTGGCGGAAGCCGGCCTTGCCGCCATGGAACTCGTGGGCATACCAAACCTCGATCCGCTCTGGATCGGCATGGGGACGTCCAGAGAATGGCGAGCCCACAAACAGGCCTATCCTGGGGCCAATTATGCAGGGCTGATCCGGGGCAACGACGAGTGGGGGATCGAAATGCCTCCTGGGGAACTACTCGCCCATCGACAGCGAAGTATTGCCGGGGCTGAACTGTTTCCGAATCTCGTTTACTTTCCGCCGGAGCGCAGGAGCATCCCCCGTCCGCTACAGCCACGAGCCCGGATCCTTGACACGACTCGTTTTAACTGGGCTGCTATTTACACGCCCGCCGTCAACCTTGATTCCGTGCTACTGACGGTGCAGGCCCTGTCTCCCGAGCGGTTCGAGGAATGCTTGCGGCTGGTCAACCTGGCCCTGGAACATAGGCAGAAGCGGGTCAAGGGCTTCGGGCCGAGGGGGCGGCTAGTTGTCGAAGGGAGGTCCGACGCGGGAGGGGTCTACGAACACTCCATCGATGAATTGTCCTCGGGAGAGAAGCAAATGCTGTTGCTGGTGGGTTTCGTTGTCGCTTTCCTGCGTCCAGGCGGGGTTGTCCTTCTCGACGAGCCGGACTTGCACATTCACATTGCGATGATCGCGCAGCTGATGGAGACGCTGGAACAGGTCGTCCGCGAGCGGAACGGGCAATTGATTGTGGCCTCTCACTCGCCCCTGGTCTGGGACTGGTTCGCCCGAGAAGAGGAGCGCATCGAACTGACGGCGTGGAGCGGAGTCCATGCATGAGTACTCCGCCCAAACCTGTCCCGTTGGTCCAGAGTGTTCTCGCTGGTGCTTCCGGCAAGCGTGTCCTGCTCGTCGAAGGCCCGAACGATAAGGCAATTTACTCGGCGTGGCTCAAAAAGCTCGCTCATCCCGGAGTGTTCTCGGCAAAAGTGGTTGTCCAGGAAGTCAACAGCAAGGCAGCGGTCCTCTCCGCTCTGGAGTGGTTCCGACATCATGGGAGCAACCCAGGCCGACTGTACGGTTTGGTGGATCGTGATGAATGGGACGTCGCGACGATCGCTGCCCGGACAGCAGCCTTGTCCCAGCTTCGAGTCGTTCCCGGTCGGGACTGCCTGGAAAGCTATTTCGCGAGTCCGGATGAACTCGAAGCGAGCCTCTTGTCAGAAGACCCAGGATTCACCGGGCAGATCCTCGCCTTTCGGGCGCATCTTGAGGCGGCCATGCCGGCACGGGTGGCTCACTGGGCGCTCTTCACGACCACGGAGCGCCTCAAAGAACGAATGACCGCCGCTCTCTACCCCGGCGCGTTCCACGCCGCCATTCCCATCCCGGCAGATGTGGACATCCAGAATCGGTTTCAAGTGTGGGCCGCTCTCGCGGCACATCCTCAAGTGTTCGACGAATTCGATGCCTTGCGAACACACGCCCTGGGAGTGGCTGCGACGCAGCAGTTTCAATCCCATGTCTCCGCCAAGCGCTTCTTTGAGGAAGTGGTATATCCCGCACCGAATGGGTTGCAACGGTTTCGCGTCAAGGCGGGAATCACCTGGCGGCTCGACCTCGCCGAGAATGCCCCGGCAGTCCCGCCCGACATCGCCGCCATTCTGCAACCGCTGCTCCTGTGACCGAGAAAAGGTCCTGAAACCTGCTCTCGGTTCCCTGAAATGGGGTGCCGGTGCCTGTTCGGAAGCGAATCGACGGGAACGGATGATGAGAAAGTCTGCGGTTAGGAGCGCTGGCCGGTTTGGTCGCGTTTGGTCCTTTGCGATTTCCTGAGCCAGAGAACCAGTTCGACCGCGCCGATCAGCAAGAGGGCCAGCGGCGCCCCCACCTTGCGCGCCATGCGGCTTGCGGCGAGGCCCGGCTCATCGGGGTCCGAGGATGCCCCGATGAATGCGAAGATCACGCAGACGGCCACAAATATCCCGATCTCGAGGACACGCCACACCCACACGCTCACCTCGCCTCGGGCGGGGACCTCGGAAGGATGCCGTGCACTGGCTGGCTCATTGGCAACCGCGACCGCCATCGGCAACGCCGGCACGGGGATGACCGTGCCGCAGCCAGAACAAACCACGCTTTTGCCGGCTGCCGCTTCGGAGGCCATCGCCGTCTTTCTGCAGGTTGGGCAACTGATGGGGATGGACATGCGGTCTCCGGAAGTTCGTGTGCAGCAGCGCGCTCCAGCAAATTCAAGAGGGTATCATCTTGCGCGGCCCCTTCCCGGTCAAGCATTGCCTGGCGGATTTCCGGCCAGCGGAGACGGATTGGAGAGAAGCAAGGCGAAGGCGCGGCCGTCCACGCGACAAGGACTTCTGGGTTGTTCCCTGTCAGGCGTCCTGGAGCCTGTCGTCCAGGTTGGGTTCCCGCATCCGGAGCGAGCGCAGGAACACCAGCAGCCGGGAGCGGAACTCGCTCGGGAGTCCGGCCGGCGTGTTCCACCGCTGACGCGATATCCTGACGGGAACGGGATCACGAGTCGATACGTCGGGTTCTGCGCCGGTAGAGGGGACAATCGGGTGAATGGTGAGGAAACTTATCCGCGGTGCCGATCATCCTTCGGGTTTGTCCAGTAGCTCTTGCAAACGCGCCGCCAATTCATCCGGCAAGCGCGTGCGCCAGGATTCGTCAAGCAATCCCACGCCCAGCATGTCGCGGAGATGGGTTCGGTCCTTGTCGCGGAAGGAAGTCAGTTTCATCCTGACAAGAGCGTCAAGCCGGAGGACCCGGAACACTTGGGACGCTTCCGACTCGGCCACGTCCGGGGCGGGGAAAGCATATTCAGGTCGCACCTTCTCGCCGGCGAAGATGATGTGAATCGCATCGCGCGCCCTGGCGTCCGGACCGTCAAGAAACCTGTCGATGCTCGCCCCGTGGCGGTAGATGAACCCGACGGCTTCGAGGGCGGCGGTGGCGGCTGCAAGATCGTTGCGGCGGAGAAGGACATCCACGTCCTGCGTGAAACGCACTGCGGATTGATCGACCTGCCCGACCCAGGTCGCAACAGCATTTCCTCCAATCACCGCGTACGCGACCGCCGCCTTTTCAAGCGCTGCCATCGCACGCAACAACCGCTCGCGCACTTGTTCCACGGCTCGAAGCGTCCTTTCCCAGGAGGGTAGGCCCAACGGTAACGTCTGCATAGGCTGTAATGTAATCATCACACGGGGTCCTTGCAACGGCGGACGCGTTCTTGGCGTGTCCACGTGTCCACGGGACGCGGAATAGACAACATCATTCATTCGGTACGGAGTCCGACCCGTTATCTGCGTCCGAGAAGAAGGCAGGCAGGCTCTACCACGTCGGCGTTGGGCCGGGTATCGTGGCCGGTCGCGGCAGCCGACGAGAAGCCCTCAAAAGGACGAGAGCCTGTTTCCCGCGCGGGGCCTGACCCCTTTCCGCCCTCCGTTTCCGCGCCACCGTTTCCGCGCTTTTCCGCGCCCTTTTCCGCGCCCAGTGTTTCCAGGCGGAGTGTGGGGTGCAGGGCAACGTCCTGGATCTGTGGGCTGCGGTGCAGGACCTGCCGCTGTACGAGGCCGCCCTGCATCTGACGGAGACTTTCCGGCTGCGATGCAACAGAGAAGAGGAACCCTTTAGGGGAACCCGTTGACGTTCGGAAAAGAGGGTGGAAAAAAGGACACTCCTCGCTAATCCCGACAAGCCGCTCGCCCTTCGTGTCTCTGTTTC
>JBBRIK010000064.1:0-10858 GCA_038221045.1 Gemmatales bacterium | reverse complement strand
TGTCCAGGGGCGCGCTGCCCAGGGAAGTACTGCCTTCAAAGAGTTCAATCGCCCCGGTAGGCGTCCCATTGGCCGAGTTGACGGAGCCGACAGCAACAAAGACGTTGAGGTCCTGGCCCAGGGTCACCGAGGACGGGGTAGCTGATACGGTGACCGTGGTGTCACCGAGGTTGACAGCTTGACTTGCGGAGGCCGAAGTGAAGTTGAAGTTATTGTCACCGCTATAATCGGCCACGATGTTGTGCGTACCGGCGTTGAGAGTGCTGACGGTAATGCTGGCCGTACCGCTGCTGAGCGTGGCGCTGCCGAGCGGCGTGTCCCCGTCGAAGAATAAGACGGTCCCGGTGGGCGTGCCGGTATCGGGCGCGAGGGCGGCGATGGTGGCACTCAAGGTCACCGGCTGGCCGAAGACCGGAGGGCCGGGATTGGGTGTGAGGCTGGCCTGCGGGTTCATCTTCTGAGGAGCGGCCGGGTTGACGGTTTGATTGGCCGTGCCGGTGCTGACAGTGAACAGGTTGCTGCCGCTGTAGACAGCTTGCAACTGGAGAGTTCCGACAGGCAGGCTGGTCACCGCGAGTGTTGCCGTCCCACCAATGAGGGGCTTGGTCCCAAGGTTTGTCGTGCCGTTGAAGAATGTAACGGTCCCCGTCGGAATGCCGGTGGCGGGAGCGACTGCCGCTACCGTGGCTGTCATCGTGACGTTTTGGCCGACTGTGGAAGGATTGGGATTCGTGTTGAGCGATGATTGAGAGGCGCCCTGGACGGTTACTACCGTGAACGCATCGAGGAACGGGGTGAACTGCCCGTCCCCGTTGTAATCGGCGATGACGAAGTACCGTCCCGGCACTGCGGCATGAATAAAGTTTGCCGCCGTGAGTTGTCCGGCGGCGTTCGTGGTATCCGTGGCTTCCAGAGTTCCGTCGTCAAGCGTGGTTCCCGATGCCGGGGCGGTCGCAGTGCCGATGGCGCGGATGAGATGGAGTCCGACGGCCTGGTTGGCCCGGAACTGATCGCCGCCAGTGACCGAGATCGTATCCCCCGACTTGTAGACGGCCGCGCTGGTCTGGACCGTCCTTGCCCAGTTCGTCAGCACTACGGAGAAGTCGCGCGCCGTGCGATTGCCCGCGAAGTCCGTGGCGCCGACCTGGATGGTGTAGATGTCGTCGGGGAAGGCGGCGTTGGCGTTGGAGGTAGCGTTGGTGGCAACGTCGTTGGCGGCGTTGGCGTTCGAGACGAAGGTTTGGCCCTGAGCCGCGTCGGAATTCCAATAGTATGCTGAGTCCGCCGCCAGCATGCCGCCTTGGATGGGTGCCCCATTCAGATTGGGGCTGTTGGTCAGATTGTAGAAGAAAGGGCCGAGAAGCCCAGAGTTGTGCTGAGCATCGTTCTCGTAAACGGCCCGCGTGTTGCCTACATTCACGAAGTCGCCGACGCCCGTGTACGTTGGAGATGCGCTGAAATCGAAGGACCGCTGCCGGCCGGAGGTCGCGCCAAAGACGGCACCCGTTACATTGAGGTCGAAGAGGTTCGGATTCACCGCGCGGAGTACGATTTGGCCCGGACCGAAATTGTCGCGCGCGTTGACCACGAAATCGATATTCCCGCGCTGCACTGGCGTCGAAACACCGGTAACTCCGGCAAAGACGGTGGCCGGTGCCGCCCGCCCCAGTTGGGGCCGCGTCTGGCCGCCAACGGTCAACGTCGCTCGGAAGTACCGGGAATTGGTGCGCGGCTGTTCGGCCAGTTGGCCGAACAGAGCGCCAATGTCCCTCGTCCTTCCCAGCACATCATCTACTTGGAGTCGATAGTCAATGCCATTGATCGTGGGTGGCGTTTGGTCCACCACGCCGGGTACCGTATTAAGAACCGACATCGGATTCATCACCGAGGGGAACTGCCACTGGAGGGCATTCCGAAACAACGTCTTGGAATTCAACACCGTCAACTGGAAGTTGGCAGTGGTTAGTTGGGCATTGGCAATAACTAGCGCTCGATTGGCTACTGCGAGTGCTTGGACTCGTCTCTGCCGCTCGGCCAGTGGAGTGTTTGGCTTGATCGCGTTGAAGTTGGCCTGCGCCTGAGCGAAGTCACCCTGCGCTGCAACCACTTTGGCTTGCGCTGCGGCGACGGCTGCGTTTTGGACCATAGCAATTTGGTTCTGAGCCGCCGCGGCGACCGCATTGAATCCGGTGGGTCCAAGCAGGAGTGCTGCGATGGTTGGGTCGCGGGCAACAAGAATATTGCCCGGCGCCGGGCCAACCGCGCCATTGTTGCCGCGGTCCAGGTGCAGATGACTGGGCAGCAGAGCCGGGAAATCAGCGACGGTGCCGATCTGCTGCGCCTCTCTGACGAAGGCTCCAACAACCAAACCGGGCTGTGGGATCGTATGCTTGTAGTTAAACCCGTTTGCCTGCGCGGCCCCCTGGAATCCGTTGGTGTCGCGGATGACAACGAAAGAAGCAGAAGGCGTGAGCGGATCCTTGTAGACTGCATCGACCACGCCGTTCAGCACCGACCTGACTGGTCTGCTCGCCGCCTCGGCCAGGTCGAGTCCTTCGTGCAGGTGGATATTGTTGTCGAACTGCGGTTGATTACGACCGGGCGAGATATCCTGGTATTGGCCATACGTCCCAAGGACTTGCAGCGTGTTTTGGATGAGCGGCAAGGTCGCCGGTGCCAACCGAGTCTCCAGAAGTTCCACTTCAAGCTGAGCTCTGCGCTGCCGGCTGGATTTCTGCGCCATGGGCTTCCCCACCTTGTTGTGAGTTGTTGATGAAATGAAAGTATTGAACCTTCGCACTCCTCGGCTTGACCGACTTACCATTTCTTCAAGGCGGGAACTGGGTTGATGTAGATGGTCAGTTTGCCGACCCATGCGTCGAAAGCGAAAGGCTCCCCCCGATCCCAGGGATTGAAAAACAGATCGACGAACAGGCGGGGCGGGTCCTTCTCGCCGAAATGTTCTCGGTAAGTCGGGTAAGTCAGCAGACGATCCTTTAGTTTCGCTCCGGAAACCGTAATGACGCCCTCGGCGCTCTTTCCCGCAGGCACGGTGATGAACCAATCTTTCGTTCTCGTTCTAAATCCCCGGTCCGGACGTGGAAATGGGTCGAGCGTCCTGGGCAGTTCCGGCAACGGCGTCTTGTCCCCCCAAGCATCCAAAATGTAATCTAAACCGTCTTCTCCCGGTAACTCAGACGCACCGAAAATCGACAACGGCAATGCGTAATCCTTGCCCTTCGGCACCGCGTAAAAAATGAGCCTGGTGGAAGTGGAGGTGAGCGTCATGCTCGGCTGAAGGATGATCAATGGCGGCCTCGGCCCCGAGTACTTGAGGGTCCAGGCCAGCTCAATGTCCGTCGATTCTTTGTTTGGCACCGTCTTCACCTTAACCGCAAGCTCCACGCCGTTTTCCTTGGCCGACGACCTTCCCTTGGCGGCTTCTCGCTCCAGAAGAGCGAGGCTTACTTTGCTCGCCTCGATCGGGTCGCGCTTGTTCTTGTCTTCCTCGCCTGCTTTGGCTTCGACTTTGCCAGCCGGTTGGCTGGCGTCGCTCTTTTTGCACTTATCCTTTGCTGGCTCCTGGCCCGGTAGGAAGAGCAGTGGCAGCAAGAGCAAGCCGAAACACGTCGCGGCAATTCTGAGAGCCTTCATCGCGATTCTCCTGAAAATCGAAGTGCCTCTTTATTCTTACCAGATCGCAAGACGAATACAATCATTAGACGTTATCCGAAATAGTCAAAAGTGGCTGTCCGCCGAGAGGTAGCCTTCGGATTTCCTCGGAAATTAAGGCGTTTCATGTGTTGCGTTGGGTTTTCTCTGTTGCATTTTTACTATTTCGGATAACGTCTAATATCTTCCGCAACAAGAAATATCGATTGGACGTCCTTCCTTTCAGCTGCGTCTGATTGTCGGGCAGCCACGGTTTGTCGCCGCAGAGGACGGGACCTCGAAAAGGTCTCGGGACCGATCTCTGCTTCGACTGCGGCAAACGACGCTTTTCTTGACCGGCTCGCCGCGCTCACCGGGGAGCGGGTCTAGCCCCGGCGCGATTGCCGGACAGATCGTAGACCACCACGGGAGCGGCGGAGCTGGCCGCGGCGAGCATTCGGCCGTCGGGGCTGAAGGCCAACTCGTGGGCCGGTCCGGGGTGGGTGAGCTTGCAATAGACATTATCCGAAATAGTAATATAGCGACTTCATGATGACGTTCACAGAGCTTCAGAACGACCGACGGAAGTTCCTGGCCCTCACGGGGCTGACCCTCCGGGAATTCCAACAGCTGCTGCCCGCCTTCGAGCAGTCCTATGAGCGGCTGTACCGCGAGGACCAAACCTTGGCGGGGCTGGCCCGCCAACGCTTCCCCGGCGGCGGCCGCAAAGGGGTGTTGCACACGCCGGAGCAGAAGCTGTAGTTCCTGCTGGTCTATCTCAAGACCTATCCCTTGCAAACCCTCCTGGGGCAGCTCTTTGAGCTGAGCCAGCCGAGGGTGAACTACTGGCTCCATCGGCTGCTGCCCATCTTGCACGAGGCCCTCGACGAGTTAGACGTCCTCCCCGAGCGCGACGGCCGCCATTTCGCTCAGAGCCAGGCGGCCTGTGGGGCGGACGCCCGGCTGATCATCGACGGCACGGAGCGCCGTCGCCAGAGGCCGAAAAGCCCCGAAAAACAGGCCGCGCACTACAGCGGCAAGAAGAAGACGCACACCGACAAGAACGTGGTCATTGCCGACGCCCGGAGCAAGTGCATTGGCTTCTTGGGCGACACCTGCCCGGGCAGCCGCCATGACAAGGCGGTGGCCGATGAGGAAGCCATCTCCTACCCGCCGGGGACTGTGTTGTACAAGGACACCGGATTTCAGGGGTACGAGCCAGCGGTCAAGGAGACTCGCCAGGCGAAAAAAAAAACCGCCCGGAGGAAAGCTCACGCCCGCTGAGAAGCGAACGAACCAGAGGCTGGCACGGGTTCGAGTCAAGGTGGAGCATACGCTGGCGGGAGTGAAGCGTTGCCGCGCCGTCAAGGACGTCTTCCGGAAAACCAAGGAGGGGGATTCGGATTCAGTCATGGAAGCGGCCTGTGGGCTGCACAACCTCCGAGTTCACAACCGCAAGCGACCTCTCAAAAGCTAACGGTTTTACTATTTCGGATAATGTCTACTGTTCCGAGTCGCTCGCCACGGTGGCGCTGTCCAACTAGGCTCTGTTTGGAAATAGGGTCCGATCTCTCAGTGACATCTAGGTGTCATCACTATTTCCCGCAGAATAATGCCGTCCGAGTAGCAAATCTCGGCGAAAAAGCCTCTTTCCAAACAGAGCCTAGGCGAGCGGATCGGGGAGCAGGTGACGGATGCGCCAGTGGCAGGCACAGGCGAACAACCGCGTTTGGTGAAGAGGTCCATTACACTCCAGCTGAGGTGGGATGGGGGTTGGTTCGGGGAGGGGCCTCCCTCCGAACCGGATCGAATGACATTCGCAGGCGCGCACCCCGGACGGGAATTCGCTCCAGGGTGTGTGTGGCGCACGCGCAATGCAACGAAAGCTGGCGTCATGATAACCGAGCCAGGCTTTAGTAAAGATGCGAATATGCGAAGATTCCTCTTCGCGGACCCATACAGACCAATCGCTCCAAAGGTCTTCGAGTCCGACACCTCTGCCGAGCAGACGAGGAGCCATGACGCAGGACCGCTACGCCGCTTGCGGCAATAGTTTGGAAGATGATTCCCTTACGCTTCTCAACCTGCGTTCGTGCCGGCAGTGATGAACTCCTCCGCCTTGCGGGCCACCGCCAGTGGCACGATCTTCTTCAGTTTCTTGCTCCGGCGGATCTCCCCCCAGTTCTTCAGGATCATCTCTGCCTGACGACTGCCCGTCCGCGAATGGAACTGAATCACGAGGGGGTGCATCCACTCGTAATCGACGTAGGTGCATTCGATCACCGCCACGCTTCGCGAATGGATCTTCGACGGCACCTCGTTCTTCGGATCGTACACGAACAACTCGCCGCCGGTCATGCCGGAGCCGATCTCGTTCTCGATCGGTCCCAGGATCACCACTCGGCCGCGCGTTAGATACTCGCAGGCGTACTTGCCCGCCGCCTCGGCAACGATCGTCGCGCCGCTGTTGCGAATGCCCAGACGATGACCGGCCCGGCCGCCGACAAAGACGATACCGCCCGTCGCGCCGTAGCCGACGTTGTTCCCGGCCACGCTCTGCAGCTCGCCGCCGTAGTCCGACTGGTCGTAGTCCAGCGTCACCACCACCATGCCGCCCGACATGCCCTTGGCCACGCCGTCCTGCGCGAAACCGTGCAGATCCAACTCCAAACCGTTGAGGCACCAGGCACCAAAGCTCTGACCTGCCTCGCCGTCGAAACGGACGCGAATCCGCTTGTTGTTCGGCATCCCCTCCCGGCCATAGAGGCGAGCGATCATACCGGCCACGGCCGCGCCGACGCTGCGGTCGCCATTGCGAATCTTGAACATCATATCGACGTTGAAACAGCTATCGACCGCATCGCGGGCCGCCTCCAGGATGCGGTCGTTCAGCGATGGCTTGTCCGACAATTCGACCCGGCACACGCCCGGAGCCACCATGCCCAGACGATTGACCCGCTGCGGGAAGTTCTTCTCGATCCGGCACAACGCCATGTCCGGTTGCATGAACCGCGACAGATTGCTGTAGCCCTCCAGGTCGTTGAGCGCCGCCGCGATCGTCTCGTGCGAATCGCGCGTCAGCGCTCCATGACTCATCGCCGCCCCGCGGAAGTAATTCCGCACCAGATCGAGCGCGTCTTGCACTTCCTCGATTGCGACAGGAGGCTCCTGCGGGTTCAGGAGGAACAGGTCGCGCAGGACAGTGAGGGTGCGGTTGTTGACGAGGTCGGTGAACTCCCTGTATGCCTTCTCGCCGGCCTCGGGCGAATTGTCCTCGACCTTCGGCCCGCGCAGCGACTTCTTCTTGCCGGTTTTCTGATAGGCGTCCTCGCCGCCGGCCTCGGTGATCTCACCAGGGGCTTCACGTCCCCCATCCGCCTCCGGATCGACGACGGGCAGAGACGCGGCGGAGCCGGCAAGGGCGGCCTTGCGCAGGGCCATGCGGACCTTGGCGTTGAAGGCGTGATAGTCGCGGTTACGGCCCAAGACGGTCATCTTCTCGGCCTGCTGCAAGCGCCACTGAGCGTCTTCCACCAGTTCCGCGAGTCCGATGCCGCCGATGCGTGAGGGGCAGTCACCGAGGAACTCCATCAGTTCCTGACCGAAACCGACGGCCTCGAAGAGCATCGCGCCGCGATAGCCCTCGATGGTCGTGATGCCCATCTTGGAGATGATCTTCTTGAGTGAATCCTCCAGGGCCAGGAAGAGGTTCTCGAGGCATTCGTGCGGCGTCAGCGACCATTCCTGCTTCGTGTCGGCTTCCTTGAAGGTGAGTCCCTGACGGATGAGCCTCAGCATCAGGTACGGATGCACGGCGTCGGCCCCGAAGGCCACCAGCACGGCGATATCGTGGCCCTCCTGCACGTCGCCGGCCTGCACGATGATGCTGCATCGCTCGCGCAGTCCCTGGTTGCAGAGATAGTTGTGGACGGCTCCGAGCGCCAGTAACGTCGGAATCGGAGCCAGGCCATCGTTGAAGGCTTCCTTGTCCGACAGACAGATGATGTTGTACCCCTCGTGAACGGCGAATTCGGCTTCGCTCCGCAACCGATGGAGCGACTCGCGCAGCGCCTCTTTCCCGCCCTTGAGTGGGAAAGTGGCCGCGATCGTCTGCATCCCCAGCACTTCATGCCGCCGAATCTCCTCGACGACGGCATCGCTCAGCACGGGACTGCTCAACTCCATCTGCCTTGGAGGCAAACCCGGCGTCCCTGTCTCCGTGTCTCCGTGTCTCCTTGTCTACCAGGGGCGACCGTCCCAGATAAGTGATTGTGGACATCGCCCCACCCTCGCGGTAGGGGTCGATGGGCGGGTTCGTCACCTCGGCGAAGGTCTGTTGCAGGTACTTGAACAGCGTCTGATGGTGCTGCGAGAACAGCGTCAGAACGCGATCGAAGCCCATCGATCCGAGCGGCTCCTTCTTCAGTTTGGCCATGTCCTTGACGAACAGGGCGCGCTCGAAGTCCCACCCCTGCGCTTGCAGCAGATGCTCGACGGTCCAGCCCCGGCCCTCGAGGACGCGGCCAATCTGATCATCAACCGTCGGCGCGAAGTCGAACGTCTCGGGAACGATGATCTGCGAACGATTGATCTCGTGGATGTCGCTGCCAACTTCCTGGCGCACCTCGCTGACGACGCGGGCCATGACCTGACGGTCATCGAGGCGTTCGTTGGTCATGGTGTCCAGGACGATCATCTGGCCCGGCTGCAACTGTCCCGAAGCCACGATGGTCGAGTCGTCGATGCCATAGACGCCGCACTCGCTGGCGATGTAGAGCCAGCCGCGCACGTCGCTGTACCAGCGCACCGGACGCAGTCCCATCCGATCGACGAGGCCGGCCACATAGACGCCGTCGGTGGCGACGATGCCGGCGGGTCCGTCCCAGGCGGCGAGGCTGCCGTAAGCGCGCCGGCTCCAGGTGAAGACGTCGCACGCATCCTGACCCCAGACGTCCGTTTCGCTCTCCCAGGCCGGCGGCACGGTCAGTCGGAGCGCCCGCAGGAGCGACCATTTCTTGTCGCGAACGAGGTGTTCGATCCACTCGTCGAAGTTGCCGGAATCGCTCATGCGCGGCGTATGCAGTTCGACGCCTGGCAGAGCAGGCTCCAGGGCGCGCGAGTAGGCATGAACCGCATGGCGATTGGTCCGAATGGTGTTGATCTCGCCGTTATGGCAACTGAGGCGGAACGGCTGGGCGAGCGTCCAGTTGGGATAGGTGTTGGTCGAATAGCGGCGATGGAAGATCGCCAGGCCGCTCTCGAAAGCCGTGTCGGAGAAGTCCTTGTAGAAGTCGGCAAGGTGGAAGCTGGTGAGCAGCCCCTTGTAGTTGATGAGCATGGCCGACAGCGACGGCACGAAGACCGACAGACCTTCCTGATTGAAGCGATGGCGCAGTTCGAGCCGGACACGATAGAGAGAGCGCTCCAGTTCGCGCAGCGCCGGCAGGTCTTCCGCGACGAGGGGGCGCGTGACGGAACCGGTGTCCTTCTCGACGCGCAGGATCAGATGCTCGATGACGGGCCGGCCCATGTTCGCCTCGGGAGGCGGAACGCTGTCCTCCACTGGAACAGGCCGCCAGCCCATCAACTGAAAGGGAGTGCCTCGCAGGGACTCGGCGACGATGCCCTTCGCGCGGTCGAGTTTGCCGGCGTCGGCGTCGAAGAAAAAGAAGACGCCGACGGCGAGACGATGTTCCGGCTTCAGGCTGCGATGGCCTTCGAGGCGCAAACGCCGGGCTTCTTCCTTGAAGAACGGCTGGGGCAGTTGACACGTCAACCCTGCGCCGTCGCCGGACAGGCCGCAGACGCCGCCGCGATGCTCGACGTTTTTCAGAGCGAGCAACGTTTTGCGAACCAGCTCGTGAGACGGTTTCCCTTCGCGGGCGGCGACGCCGCCGATGCCGCAGGCGTCATGGCCGACGTCGTCGCGATAGAGCAGGTTCCGGGAACGCACCACTGCTGAGCCATCGAACATCGTTGCGTGATCCTCTCGTCGCTGAGGACGAAATCGGGGCGAGGCTGCCGATCAAAAAAACACTCTAATTGTAAGCGATCTCAACCCGAACACAAGGGGGTGTTTCAATCGTTCTTCACTCTCGACGTGCGCTGCACTTTGCAAACAGTATCAACGAGGATACCCTGGCCGAAGCGGAAGTCGTTGCTGGTCATTGACGCAAGTTTGGAATGGAACAAGTCCGAAGGGCAGGGGCGAAGCGGCTGGCAGCGTTATCAATAGTGGATTCGATGGGTCTGGCAAGGAGAGGGCGCGAGTCCACTCGCCGAACCGTATCGCGGTTGACATTGACTCTCGATTCGGCTCGACAGTACACTTCCTCTTCAATCTTGGCGCGCGGGGTCCGTTTCATGATCGACAACATGCTCCGATGGATCCTGAAGTGGCTCTCGTCGCTTTGTCTGCCGAGTCGTCCCGTTGGTGACCCGCGCCAGCCTCCGAAGTGGCTGTTCGCGCCGCTGATCTTCTTCTCGGCGGACAATGGCAAGGACGGACGCGAGTTGTGGGCGACCGATGGCTTCAGCGGTCGAACGCGCATGGTCAAGGACATCAATCGTGGGCCGGGCAGTTCCGATCCACGCGATTTCGTCCCCTTCGGCGGCCGGGTCTTCTTCAGTGCCGATGACGGTGTCAATGGCCGGCAACTGTGGAGCAGCGACGGCAGCGCCGAGAACACCCAGCCCATCAAGCCGACGCTCCGCTTCGGCGCGAAAGGCTCCAATCCCGCCTCGCTGACGGTCTTCAAGAACCAGTTGTTCTTCACCGCCGACGATGGCATTCACGGCCGGGAACTGTGGTCCACGAACGGCCGGGACGTCGATACCGTCCTGTTTCTCGACATTAACAAGGGTAAGGACGGCAAGAAGCCCGAAGAGAGTTCCAATCCCTCGCACCTGACCGTCCTGGGTGGCGCGATGTACTTCGCCGCCGACGATGGCGTGCATGGCCGGGAGCTATGGTCCACTGATGGCCGGCCCCAGGGAACGAGCCTCGTCAAGGAGGTCAACCGTGGGGCAGGCAGTTCCAACCCGGCGAGCCTCACCGTCTTCAATGGCTATCTCTACTTCGTCGCCGACGACGGCAAACATGGCCGGGAACTGTGGTATCTCACCGGCAAGGCTGACGAAACTCCCGCCCTCCTCGCCGACGTCAACAAGGGCAAGGCGTCATCCTATCCGACCGACTTGACCGTCT
>JBBRIK010000063.1:0-10877 GCA_038221045.1 Gemmatales bacterium | reverse complement strand
GCTACGCCTTCGACGATGTTCGCTATCTGCTCGCGCTCTGGCAACGGCTTCACGATCGGATGGCGAAGTTGAATCGCCTGGAGTGGGCGACGGAGGAGTTCGAGCGTCTCAAGCGCGTCGCCGTGGCGACGCCGGGTGAGACCGAGAAATTCCGCAAGCTGCGCGGCCTGGGTTCGCTCGACCGCAGGCGGCTGGCCATCGTCCGCGATCTGTTCGCGTGGCGCGAGGAGCGCGCGGCGGTGCTGAATCGTCCACCGCGAACTGTCGTCCGCGACGATCTGCTAGTCGAGATCGCCCGGCGCAATCCGGCGCGCGAACGCGATCTGCAAGTGGTGCGCGGATTGTCGAAGAAGGAAGTGGGGCCGATCGTCGAAGTGGTCAACCGGGCGCGGGAGTTGTCGCTGGAGCAGTGTCCCGAAGCGATGGAGCGCGAACAGGACCCGCCGCAGGTGCAGATGATTACGAGCATCCTGACGGCCCTGCTCGGCGACTGGTGCGCCCGTCACCATCTCGCTCCCGCGCTGGCGGCGAGCAATCAGGACGTGCGCATGCTGGTTCGGGCGCGCCAGCAGGGACAGGAGTTGCCGGAGGATTCGGCGCTGTTGCGCGGCTGGCGGGCGGCCCACCTGCTGCCGGAGATCCTGGCGATGCTCGAAGGCCGGCGCTCGCTGCGCATCAGCAACGCGGCCTCCACCACACCGTTCACATTCGATGAGTAAGGGATTTCTTGCCGCTTGCGGCTTAGCGCTCTTCCGCTAAGCCGCAAGCGGCAAGAAGTTCCTCAGCGTTTCGGCTCCCGATAATCGACGGGAACGACGCTCTCGGGCTGCTTCTTGGCGCGGTCCAGGTTCGCGAGCCTTTGGCGCGTCTCGGCATTGTTCGGTTCCATTCCCAGAGACAGCTGCAACTGCTGCCGGCCTTGCTCGGTCTGGCCGAGGGAAATCATCAGCCGCCCCAGGTAGTTGCGCGCCTTTGCCTCGCCGACAACGCGGGTGAAGCAGCCGAGACTTTCCTCGTAACGGCCCGCACATCCAAGACAGGCCGCGAGGACTTTCGCGTACTGCTTCTCTTCCGGACACAACTCCACCGCGCGAGCCAACGCTTCGATGGCGGCGTCCCATTGCTTGTGGCGACTGTGATGCACGCCCAACTCGAACCACAGGTTGGCGTCCTTCGGCGCGCCGCGCAGAGCGGCCTGGAAAGACGCCACGGCGCGTTCGTTGTCCTCGTCCGTGCCATAGACGCGAGCGAGGCCGCGATGCGCCTCGGAGCAGTTTGGGTCGAGCTGGAGGGCCTGCTGATAGGCCCGCTTGGCGGTGTCGAGGCGCTCGTGCCGGTCTTCCGGTGAACGGTCCGGCGTCACGGCTTCGCGGTAGAAGAAGTCGCCGGCGGCGACGCAACTCATCGCCTTGGGCTGGCGCTTGGGCAGCTCTTTCTCCTTGTGGACAATATCGCGGGCGGAGGCGACGGGCGTCTCGACTGCCTGTTTCTGGCTCTCCGTCGTCTGGGGAGGGGAATCGGACTTGCGAGAATTGAAGAACGAGGGCGTGCATCCGGCCGAGGCGCCGAACAGCGCCACGCCAAGACCCAGAAACAGAGAGAAGCGACGATCCATGTCACGTCCTCGTGGTGAGCAGCTATCAGCTTTCAGTTATCCGCTCTCAGAAAAGACAAACAAGCATTCTTTTCTGAGAGCGGATAACTGAAAGCTGATAGCTACTACTTAAATTCGCAGATAAAACTATGGGCGGCGTCGGTCATGAGGTCCAGGTTGAGTTGCACGGGTATTCTTCTGAATCGGCAGATTGATTGCACCGTCTCCAGCAAATCGCGGCAGTCGCTGGCACGCGGATTGCGGCCTCTGGAGTAGTAGCGCTCGTAGAGGAAATCCACGGCCTCTGGGCAGGAATTCAAACCGAGCTTGCGCGTCACGGCATTGAAGATCTGCTCGTAGATGTCGCGCCCGGGGGCCGGGATCTCGACCTTGTGCCGCATGCGGCGCAGGAAGGCGTCATCGACCAGGTCTTTCGGATCGAGGTTGGTCGAGAAGATCGTCAACTGCTCGAACGGCACCTGGAACTTCTGTCCCGAAGCCAGCGACAGGAAGTCGTGCCGATCCTCCAGCGGCAGAATCCAGCGATTGAGCAGCTCCTTGGGGCTGCACAGCTGCCGGCCGAAGTCGTCCACGAGGAAGACGCCGCCATTCGCCTTCACATGCAGAGGGGCCTGGTAGAAGTTCGACTCGGGATTGTAGCGCAGGTCCAGCATGCTCAGCGTCAGTTCGCCGCCGGTGATGATGACCGGACGGCGGATACGCACCCAGCGCGGATCGACCGTCCCCTTGTTCAGCAGCCGGCGAATCGTGGCCTCGTTGTCTTCGAGACGGTCGTCGTTCCCCCCCTCGGCCAGTTGATGCACGGCCGGATCGTAGACCGTCACGATGCTATTCTGAGTCAGGAACGCATGCGGAACGTAGATCTCGCCGCCGGACTGGTTCATGAAGTCGCCGATGCCGCGAGCCATCGACGTCTTGCCGTTGCCCGGCGGACCGTAGATGAACACGCTCTTGCCGCTGACGATGGCGGGACCGATGGCGTTGAACAACTCGTCCGACAGGACGAGGTGTCCGAAGGTGGCCCGTAGCGATTCCGGCGTCACGCCGATGCCGGTGACCGCCTGGCGATAAGTCTGTTCGACGTAGTCTTCCAGGGGTACCGGGGCGGGGCCGACGTAGGCGCACAGGCGCATCGCGTCCTGCGCCCTTCGCCGTCCCAGTTCGGTCAGATTGAAACGATAACTGACCCGGCCGATCAAATCGCCGCCGGTCACTTCGAGGCACTTGTCGCGCTTGAGGAACTCGAGCGCTTCCTCGACCACCTTGAACGGCAGGCACATCAAACGCGACAGATCCAGGCCCAGAAGCGAACCCCGCGTGTAGAGCGTGCGTAGGATCAGATCGTTCAGAAAGCCGAGCGTCAACCCGGTCTGCTGCAACGTCTCAGGAGCGCTTGGCGCTTCCGGCATTCCGGAATTGTCCCACTCCATGCTCGACATGCTGTGATTACTTTTCTGAAACATCAGGGGGCATCCTCTTTGGTAGCTGTCAGTTGTCAGTTATCAGCTTTCAGCGATCTGGCGGCAGCTCGCAGTTCATCTTTCTGGCTGACGGCTGAGAGCTGATGACTGACAGCTTGATCAATGCTTTTTCCAGTACATGATGAACAATCCGAGGGCCATGCCGAGGGCGGCGAAGCGGACGACCGTGGTTCGGTCGCTGATCCCAACGAGGCTGGCGATCTCGGTCCGGGCGACGACAGGGACGCGATGCGTCGAGGGAGAAGTTGGGGACGCCGGCAGGGTTGCCGTCATCGTGAGAAACAGGAACAGGGCGAGAAGAATGGGAAGCCGGCAGGATTTCATGGCTGTGCGTCTCGGTTGTCAGGGCGGGCAGGAGGAAGAGAGAAGGCGCTCTCCTCCTGCCCGCCGCGAGTCATTGCAGTCTTAGCGTCCACCCCCGCTGCTGGCGCCGCCGCCGCCGCTGGTGCTGCCGCCCGTGCCAGGCAGGGTCGCCCGCGGAGTCGAATACAACTGCCGCAGCGACGGTTCCGCAGCCGGTCCGGCGATGCCGACTTCCGGCGGATTGTGGACCTGCACCTCGAACGCCGGCACGCTGCCGCCGCTCGTGTAGGCCGCCAGATACCTCTTGACCGATGCGGCCCGCTTCTGATCCAGATCGAATCGTTTGGAAGCGAACTCCTCAGGCTTCAGCACGTCGAAGCGGAGGTCGTGAGCCGTCTGCAGATAGACCATCGGGTCCGCCACCGGACGGCGTCGCGCGATGTAGTTGAGCCGTTCGAGTCCCCCCGCCGTCAGCCGGTCACTGCCGTCCTCGAAGTGGTAGTTCCACACCGTCTGATCGAGGACATGGCCGTTGTGAACCTGGGGTGTGATAGCCGCATGCACGTTCATTCTCGATTCGTGCTCGTAGCGTTGCGGATAACACGGATCGACGAGATCGTGGTACCCGAAGCATCCGCCCACTCCCGCCAGGGCGCTCGTACAACCCAGCGCCGCGAACACCTTGCCGATGATTCCCTTCATCGCGTCTCTCCCTCATTTGAACTTGTCAGTTGTCAGTTGCCAGTTGCCAGTTGTCAGTTGCCAGTTGGGACAGAAGAGCGCGAAACGCAACCTACGGATCTCAGTTCTTCAACAACTGGCAACTGGCAACTGGCAACTGACAACTGGCAATAAGACTGGCAACTAGTTTTTCATCATTGTGTCCATGATGCTAATCGCCGCCGGACCCACGAGAACTACAAAGATTCCGGGGAAGATGAACAGGACGAGCGGAAAGATCAACTGGACGGCGGTTTTCGCCGCTTTCTCTTCCGCGATCTGCTTCCGCCGCGTTCGCATCGAATCCGACTGCACTCGCAGGGCCTGGGCGATCGACGAACCGAAGCGATCCGCCTGAATCAGGATCGCGGCCAGCGAACGCACGTCGTCGACTCCCGTGCGGACGCCAAGGTCGTGCAGCACCTCGCGGCGCGGCCGGCCCATCTGAAGCTGGAAGTTGGCCAGGGAGAACTCCTCGGAGATCACCTTGGCATGGTCCTTCATTTCATCGCACACCTTCCGCATGGCCGCATCCAGACCCAGACCCGACTCGACACAGACGACGAGCAGATCGAGGGCGTCGGGCAGCGACAGGAAGATCTCTTGCTGCCGCTTGCTGCGAATCCACCACAGAATGATCGCCGGCAGATAGAAGCCGATGCCGGTGATAATGACGATCGGCTGCAAGGCCGAGTAGGTCATGCCGTGCTTGCCGACATACACCAGGCAGGAGCCGACCAGGAAAGTCAGGAAGGTCGCGAAGCGGATGCCGAGGTACACTGAGGCGGCGGATTCGCTTCGGAAGCCGGCGTTCGCCAGCTTGATGCGCAGTTCGGAGCGTTCCAGCTCGCTCTGCGGCATCAGCGGTGAGGAGAACGCCTTGGCGGTATCCATGATTCCCTGAAAGCGATCCTTCTTCGTCAGTTTGGGCTCTTCGAGTTCGGCCAACGAGGCCGGCCGCGCCAGCCGGTCGAGGCGCTGCTGCGCCCGGCTATTGCGGTTGGAAAGCATCGACAGCACGGCGAACAGACCGAAGATAAACGCCCCGAATATCATGATCGGGACCAGGTCTTGCATCACGATGAAGGCCAGGGGTGTCGTTGTCACGGTTGCATCCTCATGGAAGCTGTCAGCTTTCAGTTCTCAGCTGTCAGCCTGATTCTTAACTGTGTTTGCACTCAGAGATCGCGTTTGTCGTTCTCATGTCCGGCTGAAAGCTGATAGCTGAAAGCTGACAGCTTCTTACACTTTGATGTCCACGATCTTCTTGATGGTAATCGCACCGAGTACCTGAGCGATAATGGCGAAGACGCTCATGCGGATGCCCAGGTCCGTCGTCCACAGCGTCTCGACGTAGTCGGGCTTGATGTGGAGCATGAAGGCGAACAGCGAGAACGGCAGAGCGATCAGCACGACGCCGGACAGCCGGCCTTCACCCGTCAGGGCCTGCACCTGACCCAGAATGCGATAGCGCTCGCGGACGACGTAGCCGATCTTGTCGAGGATCTCGGCGAGGTCGCCGCCGGTCTGCCGCTGAATCGCCACGCTGGTGACGAAGAAACGCAAGTCCATATTCGGCACGCGGTCGGCCATCGACTTCATCGCTTCTTCGACGGGAATACCCAGGTTCTGCTCCTCGTAGACCCGTCCGAATTCGTCAGCGACCGGCGACGGCATCTCCTCGGCGACCACATGCATGCCGGCAGCCAGCGAGTGACCGGCTCGCAAGGCGCGAGCGACCAGTTCCAGGGCGTCGGGCAGCTGCGAGGCGAACTTCTTCAACCGCTTGCGGCGCTTGTTCCACAGCCACAGCCACGGCAGCGTGAACAGGACGCCGCCCGTGAACGGAGCGAAGAACCACGGCACTCGGGCCAGCAGCGTCACCGTCGCGCCCATGACGGCCATCAGCATGCCGATGCCGAACAGCGTGCTGGGCGGAATGTGACAGTCGGCCTGCTCGAACATCTTCTTCGGGCTGAAAAACTTCGGCGTGATCGCCTCCAGGAAGGACTTCTTGTCGTTCTCGAAGGCTGCATTCTTCAGAATGTCCGCTTGATCGTCCTCGCGCCGGCGCTTGCCGACGAGGAGGTCCAGGCGGGAGGCGGAACGCGGCGTCGTGTCGCGGAGCATGAACGCCAGCAGTCCCACCAGACCGGACACCGCCAGGAAGGCCATCATCGAGATGACCGTCGGACTCAGGTTGTTCAACATTGTGGGGGTCTCTCTTCTTCGCAATGATGAATGATGAATGATGAATGATGAATCAAGCATTCATCTTTTTCTGTCTTCTCCGTTCATCATTCCGCATTCATCATTCATCATTTGATTTCAGTCACGCAGGAGAACGCGCTCCTGGAACAGGTTCGACGGCAG
This sequence comes from Gemmatales bacterium, assembly GCA_038221045.1. Classification (GTDB taxonomy): domain Bacteria; phylum Planctomycetota; class Planctomycetia; order Gemmatales; family Gemmataceae; genus JBBRIK01. The sequence goes on along the minus strand of JBBRIK010000063.1, from coordinate 4,385 downwards.
TTTGATACCTGCGGCTTCGAGGCGGTTGACGAAGGTCGGACGCACCCCCGTCGCCTCAAACTGGCCGAAACAGCGTCCGTTCTGATCGATGCCCAGTTGCTTGTAGCGGAACACTTCCTGCATGATGATCACGTCCTGCTCCATGTTCATCACCTCGGTGATGGACGTGATCTTGCGCGGCCCGCCCTGCAGGCGGTTGGCCTGGATGATGACGTCCACCGCCGAACTGATCTGCTGGCGCATCGCCTTCACGGGCAGATCGAGGCCCGCCATCATAATCATCGTCTCCAGACGGGCCTGGGCGTCGCGCGGCGTGTTGGCGTGCAGGGTCGTCATCGAGCCGGCGTGGCCGGTGTTCATGGCTTGCAGCATGTCCAGCGACTCAGAACCGCGGCATTCGCCGATGATGATGCGCTCGGGCCGCATACGCAGGGCGTTGCGGACCAGGTCGCGCGTCGTCACCGACCCCTTGCCCTCGATGTTCGGCGGCCTCGTCTCCAGCCGGACAATGTGTTCCTGTTGCAGCTGCAACTCGGCCGCATCCTCGATCGTCACCATGCGCTCTTCGTGCGGGATGAAACTCGACAGCGTATTCAGGAGCGTCGTCTTGCCGGAACCCGTACCGCCGCTGATGACGATGTTCAGGCGGGCCTTGATGCAGGCTTCCAGCAGCATCGCCATCTCAGGCGTGAAGGCCTTGTAGTTGAGCAGGTCCTCCAGCTTCAGCGGGTTGGCGCCGAAGCGGCGAATCGAGACCGTCGGGCCATCCAGGGCCAGCGGCGGGATGATGGCGTTGAAACGCGAACCGTCCGGCAAGCGAGCGTCCACCATTGGCGACGTCTCATCGACGCGCCGGCCGACCTTCGACACGATGCGGTCGATGATCTGCATCAGATGGTCGTTGTCACGGAACTTTACGTCCGTTTTCTCCATCTTGCCGCGGCGCTCGACGTAAATCTTGTGCGCCCCGTTGATGAGGATGTCGCTGACCGTTGGGTCTTTCAGCAGCACCTCGAGGGGGCCGAAGCCAAACGTCTCGTCGAGGACCTCGTCGATGAGCCGCTCGCGCTCCATGCGGTTGAGCAGCGGGTTTTCGGTGTCGCACAGCCGCTCGACGACCAGGCGAATTTCTCGGCGCAGCGTGTCGCCGTCGAGGTCGCTGACGCGCGACAGGTCGAGCTTGTCGACCAGCTTGCCGTGAATCAGGCGTTTGAGCTCCTCGAAGCTCTTGGAACCCTGACGATCCATGCCGGCCTGGCTGGTGCCGAGCCGGCTGATGTTGTTGCCATTCTGGCCATTGTTACTCAGGCCACTGAGGCCACGTTGCAGGCGTGACATGGGGATGTCTCTCGGTGTTTGTTAGGGGATTCGTTTCAGGAACTCGTCTGCCAGAACCAACGGCCCTTCTTGGCGCCGGACGCCTGCACTTCCTTGCCGGTAAGAGCCGTTGCCAGTCCCTGCACTGCCTGTTGAGCCTTCGAGCGCGGTGCGTACTGGATCAACGGTACGCCGTGATTGCGCGACTCGACCATGGGCTTGCTGTCGTTGGGCATCTGGTAGAAGATCGGCTTGCCGATAATCTCCTCGGCCTTTTCGACGCTGATGTCGCTCTCCGAGCCGACGCGGTTGAGGATGATCTTCACCTTCGGACCGATCGTCTCGTCCTGGCCCAGCGATATCATCATGCGGACGATGTTGCGGAGGCTCGACAGTTCCAGTTGAGCGACCAGCAGCACGGTGTCGGCCATGCGCAGACCGGTAACGTCGGTCAGCGAGAAACTCTTGGACAGATCGAGAATCAGGTGCGAATAGCTGGCCCGCAGGAGGTTGATCAGCCGTTGCAGATGTTCCTCGCGGATCAACTGGCAATCCTCGACCTGCACCGGATGCGGCAGCAGGGACACGCCGGAACTGTGCTTGCACAGCGAGCGCTTGAGGAAGGCCAGGTCGAGCCGTTCGATGTTCAGGGCGACGTCGGCCAGCGTGTAATCGCCCATCAGATCGAGGGCCACGTCGCAATCGCCCAGGGCCAGATCGAGGTCGATCAGGGCGACCGAGTAGTCTTTGTTCTGGGCGAGCGTGGCGCCGAGGTTGACCGCCAGGCTGGTGCAGCCGACGCCGCCGCGCGAGCCGAGGATGGCGATGACCGACGACTCCAACTTGCCGTTCTTGAGGCTGTTGTGCGTGCCGCTGTCGCTGTTCGTGCTGCCGTTGGGCCGTTGGAGCCGCTTCAGGGCGGTCAACAACTCCTCGAGCTGCACCGGAGCGGTGAGAAACTCGCGTGCTCCGTTGCGAAGGGCCTGCAGGATGGCCTGTCCGTCGTTGCGTCCGCTGACGGCCAGCAGAGGCAGATCGGGAAACTCGGACGAGACCTGGCCGATCAGTTGAACGGCCTTGTTCTGGTCGGCGTCGAGACAGACGATCGCCACGTCGGGCGGCGACTGGGCGAGAACGTCGAAGAAGAATTCATACCGAGCACATTCGGACTCCAGCCAGACCGAATCGACGCCGAGCAGCAGATTGCGAAGCGGCTCGCGCGTCGCGTCGGATGGGTCCACAATCGCAATTCGTTGCACGTCCCTCATGTTCCACCACCGATTGGATGAGGACTACCAGTTGACGCCGCCTGCATCACGGGCGGCGTTACTCACGGCGAAGAGCAGCTGGTTGTCCGCGTTTTCGCCTTCACGTTTGCTTCGTCCCGGCGAGCGGAGGGGCTGCCCTCCGCTCGCCTGGGGTTGTCACTTCATGACCGGCAGCGTCGGCGCTTCGAGGCGCGGGAGGCTGGCGGGGGCCGGGCTGGGCATTGGATTCGTCGCGGTCGGCTCCTCCGAGGGCATCGCTTCAATCTCGCGGATCTGCACGTTGGAGGACGCCGCCTTGATCGTCGCTTGCTCCATCACCGGATTGGGCATGGGGGCCGGCATCGCCGCTCCTGTCTGACACGTCGGGCAGCTCGCTCCACCGTGGAGCCGGCCGTCCCCCTGCTCGTGGCCCGCACACGGGAACTGACCCGCCGTCGGCCCATTCTTGTAGGCCGGAACGTAGGTCTTACCGTGGAAAACTTCCCGCGGTCCGCGGGGCGCTTCGAGGAGACCTTCAAAGAATAGCTCATAATCGTCGGGAGTGCGGGTTTCCTGACCGGGCAAAACTTTCGGATATTGATCGCAGGCCATTCCATCGATCAGATGCGGGGTCACAATGATCAGGATCTCGGTCTCGAGTTCGTTGAAAGTCTTGGAGCTGAAAGCAGTTCCGATGAAGGGCAGATCGCCCAGGAGCGGTATCTTCTGGGTGCTGCCGGAAACCGTGTGCTGGATCAGACCGCCGATGACAAATGTCTGACCGACCTCCAACTCGACCGTGGTGCGTACGCGCTGGGTCGTCCGGCCGGGAACCACGGTGCCGTTGATCGAGGTGCCGAAGGCCGGGTTCAGGTCGCTGACTTCCGGCTCGACTTCCAGGTGGATCTTGCCGTTGCCCAGGACGATCGGGACGAAGTTGAGGCGGGTGCCGAACTCCTCGAACTGGACGCCGACCTGGCCGAGGCCGGCCGGGACCGGGACGGCCTGCTCGCCGCCGGACAGGAAGCTGGCCTGCCGGCCGCTCATGGCGACCAGATGCGGCTCGGCCAGGTTCTTGACGACACCCTCGGTTCGGAGCGCCTGCAGGAACTGAAGGAAACCAGAACCGTTGTGCAGCACTCCGGCCAGGATGTTCGTCGGCAGGCCGGCGGGCGAACCGGGAACGCCGGCCAGCGCCTGACCGGCGAAGGTGGCATTCAAGGTGCTACCGATGCCGACGAGGGGCGGGTTGATGACGGCCTGGCCGACGGTCGAACCAAGGAAGTAGTTCCGGCCGTTGGTCAGGAAGTTGAAGGCCATCGAGCGCAGTTCGGTACGCGACACCTGGGCGACGACGACGTCGAGCTGGACCTGCTGGACGCCGCCGACACGGAGGTTGTCGATCACCTGTAGGCCCGTAACCTGGCGAACCGTGTCAACGACCAGTTGGCGCTGCTCGGTGCGGTCCACGGTGCCGCTGATGACGATGCCGGTGCCGCCGGCGGGCAGGACCTCCACGCCGGCGGAGGGAATGACCTTCTTGAGCAGGGCCCGCAGCTGCACGATGTCGAACTGGACGACGGTGACGTCGAACTTGTCCTGCTTGCCGTCCTCGTCGGTGAGCGTGACGGTGGAGGTGCCGACGCTGCGGCCGACGATCAGGGCGATGGTTGGATCGTTTTCCCGCGTGGAGACGGCAACGACCTCGGCGCGGTCGGCGAAGACGCGGCGGATGCGCTTCTTCGTGGACATTTGCCGGCTCTCGACGGCATTGACCTGAATGAGTATCGCGCCGCCCTCGGCGGGCTGAGCCTGGACCGC
>JBBRIK010000062.1:0-10886 GCA_038221045.1 Gemmatales bacterium | reverse complement strand
GCCCATTATGTCAGCAATCACATCGCCGTCGCTTATGGTGACATCTTTGGCGAGATGGTCGCTCTCTCGCAAGCGCTCGGCTTCCGCATTCGGGTGATGGCGCGGTGACCGCTAAGCCGCAAGCGGTTTCGCGAAAAGGGTATAACGGCGAAACACCCGCGCGGTGTGGCCGCTGATGCGGCCGGATCGATTCGACTCGTGAAACAAGGCGTGAATCGCGCGCGTGAATCCGAGTTGCTTCGCTGCTTCGTGCGCCTGGGCCATGAGCAGACTGCCGAGTCCGACTCCGCCATGATCCGGGTGGACGGCCAGCGTCTTGAGGATGACCGTATCCATCGGCTGGCCGCGTTTCGCCCGAAGTAGATCGGGTAGCGCGAAAAGGAAGCCGATCAACTCTCCCTCTTTCTCCGCGAGCAGCGCCAGTTCAGGCCGGACGAAAGAGCGAACGCCGCTGTACTGAGCGAGAAACTCGACCTCACTGATGGGCGAGTAGAGGAAGTTCGCCTGAAAGCTCGCCAGTGACAGACTGTGAACGCGACGCAGCTCTTCTTCAAAGCGCGACACGTCCAGCGAGCGAATCGTGACGCCGAGAGAGTGGAGCCGCGCTGTGATGGACGGGATGCGCGGATCGCTTGCCGGCAAGTCCTCGTTCACTGCTGACGCGTAGTGCGCCAGAGGCGTGAAGCCGGCGGCGGTGAACATCGCGGGCCAGTCGTCGGGATTGTCCGGCTCCAGGAAGAAGGGCGGTTCGTCGCCGCGCTCGGTGATCAGACGATAACGCTGCCAGGTGTTGCCGTCGATGGGTCCGATGGCCTGCGTACACTCTTTGACCGCGAGCAACGCGCTTGCCGCATCGAGCATACCCTGAGCGGCGGCTCCATCCAGGGCCGTGAAGTGACCGATGTAGCCGACCCGGCGTCCCTTCAGGATTGGCGTCGCACTCCACCATATCGAACAGCGGGCGAGCAGACGATCCGCGTCATCGATCGCGACGAACAGCAGGTCCGGCGCTTGCCGGGCGACCGTGGCCGGCTCCAGGGGAAAGCCAGGGAAGGAGCAGAAGCGCTCGTCGGCTTCGTTGAGGTAGTGGAGTCCGGCCATGACAGGTCCTCACATCAAATAGAGCGGCATGAGTCCGGCGGCGGAGGCCAGTCCCGCAAGCCCAGCCTGTCTCAGCCAGCGCCGTGTGTCGGCGGGACAGTTGCGGACTTCCGGCTGTGCAATGTAGAAGCCCAGCGCCGCCAGCGCCGTCGCCGGCAGGGCCAGGAGCGTTTGTGGAATGACCCGTGGGTTGTTCCAGTGCATCAGCAGATATGGAGCGAACAGGAAGAACCACCCCTGAAACGCACACAGGGCCAGCAGCGACGCCGGCTTCATCAGCGGATAATCGAACGCCAGCCGTGCGACGCCGATGATCGCCAGATGAGCGGCGAACGACAGGGTGAACAGGTAGAGAAACGCCGGCTCTCCGAGGACGTTCGACAGGAACAGCCAGATCAGCCCGGCGGACGAGACGCTGAGGACAGCGTGAATGTTATGGATGTGCTGGCTATTGCCCGGTGTGCGCGGCGACAGGAGCGTGTAGCTGAGAAAGAGCGTCAGCGGCGGCACCAGCCAGTATCCATCTCCGACGGCCCAACTGATGTAGCCGACGAGGACCGCCCCAAGGATGGCACTGCCGACGAGAGTCGAACGGCGATAGTGGAGCAGTGCGAAGACCGTCAGGCCGGCGGTAACGGCCAGACGCAGGAGCAGACTCTCGACAGTCAGGCCGAGGTAAGTCCGCAGCAGCAGATAGGAGACGAGGGGTAGGGCGAGGTTATCGAGGCCGGCCCAGGCGATGGCCTCGAACATCATCGCCAGCCAGGCCAGCAACAGACCGATGAGGAACGTCTCCTCCCGGCCCACGTTGGTGAACAGCAGCAGCGGAACATGAGCGCAGAAGAAGCCGACAAGGAAGAAGGCGAGTGACCCCTCGACGCTCTTGCGGCCATCGGAGGTCGCATAGTGCGACTGGCCATAGCGAACACCAATCAGGGCGGCCATCGCGTCGGCCAGCGTCAGGAGCAGGATCGGAATGCAGTACAGTTGCAGGTGACAGGCGGGGTCCTCGTGCGGCTCGAACTTGTAGAGCAGGAAGAGGATGGCGACGGCGATGGGAAAATAGACCTCGCCGAGCGTGGAGCGCGACACCCCGGTGACGACACAGCCCACACTCGTCCGAAGTGCGCGAACGAAACGCAACGCGAGCATGCCTCCCGCGCTGAGCAGGCCGAGAACGATGATCGGCCAGGCTTCCTCGAACAGCCAGGGAAAGGACAGAGTGAGCAGACCCATGCCGATGTGCAGACACTTGCGAGTCAGTTCGCCGTGAGGGGTCCCCAGGTGCTGCCACAGACGCAGTCCCGCCATCAGCAGACTGAGGCTGCTCACGACGATCGCCATGCCCAGCCAGGGATTGACCATGACCTAAGAGTATCATTTTGGCGTGGGGTGATCTTGTCTTCTCCCCTCGCCCCCGCAAAGCCGGGGGCGAGGGGAGAAAGAGAAGAACCCCTCTCCCCAGGATAGGGGCGAGGAGCAAGAGGATTCTTGCTCCCCTCGCCCCCGGCTTTGCGGGGGAGAGGGGTTGGGGGCTTAGTTTGTACCACAACTGTCTTCTCAGAAGCGCACCCGCCGGAGTGTCCAAGGAGGCCCGCCCATGCGTGTAAGAACTACAAGAACCCGTCTCTCCCCTTATTCTGGTGCGTTCGCCTTGTCGATCTTACAACCCGTTTCCGATTGGTCTGCTCGTCTTGACCTCCCCTCCTACACTGGCTCGCGTCGCCGCCCCTGGCCTTCGCTCGCCTACTCGGGAGGGATTCCTTTGAACGCCGTCCTCGACTCCTTGGGCGTCCGCAACTTCGCCTCCCTGGACCTCGGGGATTCCCGACGCACCAGGCGTTTGATCGATCTGGTCGATCGCATGAGCCGGCATCCCGGCGGCACGCTCCCCGACAAGCTCAACCGCCCCGCCGATCTGCGGGCCTTCTACCGCCTCATGAATCGGCCCGAAGTCACCCACGCCGCCCTCCTGCTGGGACACGCTGACCAGACACGCTGTCAGATTGCTGCCTGCACGAACGCCATCGTGCTGATCCTGCACGACGCCACCGAGTTGGACTACACCACCCGCACCACCGTCAGCGCCCAGATGAGTCAGATCGGTGAAGGCACCCACCGCGGCTACATCTGTCACAACTCCCTGGCCGTCCGTGCCGACACGGGAGCCGTCCTGGGCTTGACCTCGCAGATCCTGCACCAGCGGGCTGTTGTGCCCAAGGGCGAAACCGTCAAGCAAAAACGCGAACGGGAGAACCGCGAAAGCCGGTTGTGGATTGAGGGGACAAAGGCGAGCGGCCCCGCCCCGGCCGGAAGCCTTTGCGTGGATGTCTCGGACTCGCTGTCGGACACGTTCGAGTACATGGCCCATGAAGTGACAGGCCACCGTCACTTTGTCTTGCGGGCCCGGGAAAATCGCCGTTTGGAAGAGCCGGGGCGGGTCCATCGTATTTGTTCGAGGCGGTCCGGGCCGCGCCGGCAGTGGCCCAGCGCTCGCTGGTTGTCCTGCCGTCGTCGGGACGCCGCGGCCGAACGACGACCGTTCAGATCGCCTTTGTGCCTGTGCGGCTGGCGCTTCCGGGCAAGCGGCTGGGCGACTACGCCCCGCAACCGCTGGATGTGTGGGCGGTGCGGGTGTGGGAGGCCGAGACGCCCAAGGGCGAAGAGGACCTGGAGTGGATCTTGCTGACCAACGTCCCCGTGACGGAGGCGGCCGAAGCGGAACAGCGTGTGGACTGGTACGAACGGCGTCCGATCATCGAGGAATATCACAAAGGGATGAAGACGGGCTGCCGGATCGAGACGATGCAGTTCGACAAGATCGAACGACTGGAGCCGGCGATCGCGGTGCTGTCGGTAGTGACGACGACGCTGTTGCAGTTGCGTGACGCGGCGCGAGCGCCGGACGGGGAACACCGGGCGGCCAGTACGATCCTGGATCGGATCTACATCGACGTGCTGCGGGGACATTACGGCCGCCGATTGCCGGCCGAGCCGAGCGTCCGGGAGTTCTACATGCATGTGGCGCGGCTGGGCGGACACCAGAACCGGAAGGTGGACGGCATGCCGGGTTGGATCACGCTGTGGCGTGGCTGGACGAAACTCAATCTAATGGTCGATGGCTATCAAGTCGCGCGCCCGATAGATAAGTTCAGTTGTGGTACAAACTAAGGGTTGGGGGTGAGGGGGTCTGGACTCAAGGAAGAGGCCGGGTGTTAAGGGGAGCGAAAATGGTGGTACTCTGCTGCACGAGAACCGGTTCGCCGAGCGTGGCGGCTCGCAATTCGGCCTGGAAGCGGGCGTCGCCCGCCTCCTTCGCCTCCACTTCGACCGTGTAGATCCACGTCTGTTGCGGCTCCAACCCATCGCGGGCCGCGAATGTCAGTTTGTCGCCTTCCAATTTCGAGACGGCCGGTCCGCCGTCCGCGCCAATCATGCGCATCTGCTTCGGAATCGTGGCGCTGACCTGCACCTGACTGCCGCGCAGCGATCCCTGATTCGTCACCTCGATGCGGTAGCGCGTCCGTCCGCCGACGGCGAGGGGATTGGTCTCCTCGTTCACCTCCATGCGGAAGGCGGGAATGCCGCGAATCTCCAGAGCGGTCTCGCTCTCGGCGCGAAGCGAGGCCGAAGTCGCGGCGCTGCCACTCTGACCTTCCGGCGAGGCGGTCGCCAGGGCGCGGACCTTCGCTCCCGGCGTCAGCGTCACGGTATTGACCGTCGCCTTGACGTTCTTGTGTTCGCCCGCCTTGAGGCCCCCCAGGTTCCAGACGATCTCGCGCCCGGTCAACTGGCCACCATCGGTCGCGCTGACGAATACGACCTCGGGGGGCAGTTCCTGCCGCACAATCACGTTTGCCAGGGTCGCTGCCGCGGGATTGCTCGCCTCCAGACTCCACGTCACCGGCCGGCCCGCGAAGCTGACGCGCGGGCCAGCAATGTTCAGAGCTACCCGCGCCTCGCGCACCTCGACAGCGTGTTGGCCCTGCTCGCTCAGGCCGCCGTCGGCCGTCGCCGTGATCCGCACCGCCAGCGTCCCGCCCTGTTTTGGCCGCAGCGAGAGAGGCACCTCTCGACTCTGTCCCGGACCGAGCGGCTCGCTCAGTTTCAGATCGACCGGGTTCGCACCCGCGTCCGATTCCAGACCCGCATCGAAGGCGGCTTTCAGGAGCAAGTTCGTCGTGGGACCGCTGCCGGGATTAGTCACTGTCACGCGATAGTCGATCGGCACACCCACCGCCCCTGTCGCCGGACCCGTCACGCTCAACTTCAGGGCGGGTTGCGTGCCGAGCGTCGGGATCGTCTTCTCGTCGCGCAAACCTTCTTCCGAGACCGCGCTGACGCGATGATCGATGCGGACCGGTTGCTGCTGGCGGAAGGTGACGTACAGTTCGCGCGACGCTCCGCCGGCCAGCTCGCCCAGCGTCCAGATCAACTGGTCGCCCTCGACGATCACCGGCGGGTTGGAGCGAACGTATTGCACGCCTCGCGGCTGATGATAGTGGACGGTCATCGAGTGTACCGGCAACTGGCCGGGGTTCGTCAGCGTGATCGTATACGGAGCGTCCTGCCCGATCGCCAGCGACGGCGGCCCGCTCAGAGAGATGGCCAGTCCCGGCGCTTGCCAATCGACGCGCGTTTCGGCACGCCCGATGACGATGCCGGGCGCGCTCGTCGCCGTCGGATCGGGAGCGCGAATGACCTCGACGGCAATGCGATTGACGCCGGGTCCGCTCTGCTGCTGGACCAACTGCAAGGCCGCGTTGCCGCGCAGGTCGCTGACCGCGACGGCCTCGGTCGTCCGCGACGGCAAGAAGATGGCGGGTGGGCCGTCGAGGATGCGATAGCGGACGCGATAGCCAGCCAGCGGCTGATGATCGGTGTGGCGGACGATGCTCGTCGCGATCAAATGAGGCGTCCCGGCGGGGACGGCCGCGGCCGGCGGCGTTGACCACTGGGCGTCGATCCAGTGATGGCTGATGTGGACCTTGTTCTTCTCCCAGTTGTGGATTTCCGGGGCGTAGGCGGTCAACTGCGTGTCGCCCTCGACGGACGAGGTGATGACGCACCAGCTCTGGCCGGGACGGATGACAAAATCGTCGTTGGGATTGGTGTTCCCGCGCGTGATGCGATGCTCGAAGTAGTCGGTGTAGCTGATCGCGTACTTGTTATCGACCTTGGCGCCTCGCCCAGGGAGGTAGCCGCTCTCGTCCACCTCGACGATGTTGCCCGCTCCTTCGAGCATCCATTCGACGCGGCGATTGCGTCGCGGCTGTCCCTTCTCGTCGTAGATGGTGGCGATGACGACGACGGCGCTGCGAACCGGGCTGGCCCCGTCTTCCGGTTTGACCACGAGCGACTGGGCGTGCGGGTCAAAGTCGGCGAAGTAGCCCGCTCCGGGCGGCTTGGCGTGAGTGCGGATGACGTCGCCCGGCAGGGTGAGATAGGGGAAGTAGCTGGGATTGTGCGAGAAACCGCAGCCGCTCGCGCCGAGTAGCAGCGCGGTCAGGAAGAGCAGTCGCAATTGGAGGGGCTTGCCCATGATAGAGCGATCCTTCTCGCATTTCGCCACATCAGCCCTGTGTATAAGCAATGCCAGAGCGATTGCAACCGCAGTTTACGTCCGGCTCCCTGGCATCTCACTTGCTGTCAAAGCTCTACCGCCCGAAGCATCAACCGCCTCCTGACGAACTACCCATGAGTCTCTGGAATCGAACGGGCGAATTCTTGCTTCCAAGCGCACGCAAAAACCCAGAAGCGAGAAGAGTGTAGCGCAATCCGCAGTCCAATCCTGAGCAAACCGAACACCATCATCGATCGGAGGACTCCAATCGATCGTTCCTGGATTTCGCCGCGCCCGAGTCTTTCCTGGGAGAACACCTGTGAGGTCCATGCAAAATTTCGTCGGTGACGCACTTGTCACTGGTGCGGTCGCCGGCGTCGCCACGACGGTGGCCGCTGCTGCCTGTGGCAAAATCGAAGGCAAGACCGCCGCCGCTCCAATCAACGCGGTCAGTCATATCGTCTGGGGAGATGAGGCGGCGACAGTCGATGAGGTCGATCCCGCACACACGCTCACCGGTATCGCTCTTAATAGCGCTGCGGTCCTCTCCTGGGCCGCTCTCCACGAATTGCTTCTCGGCGAAGAGAAGAACGCGGCCAAATCGCTTCTGGGCGGCGTCGCGGTGGCGGCCCTTGCCTATGTCACGGACTACTACGTCGTACCGGACCGGCTCACTCCAGGCTTCGAGAAGCGCCTGTCCAACGGTTCACTGTTCGGGATCTATGCGACGCTCGCCCTCAGCCTCGGTATCGGCGGCATCCTGGGCCGGTCGCCCGCCGGCGATGCGCGCTGAGCAAGAGTGAGGCAAGCAATGCGCTCCCAGGTTACGCCGGATGCATCGTAAATGGAAACCGGCACTCTGTTTGCTTGCCCCTCTAATCCAGTGAATCCATCTCACCCAACATCTTCCCTGAGGAGACAATCATGGTTGCGAAACGACCCAAGAAGCACGACAACACGACGAGCAAAGTCGTTGGTGCCGGCATGGGAGTGGCCGGTGGAGCGGCGGCCGGGGCGGCAGCGGGGTCGCTGGCCGGTCCCATCGGGACTGCGATCGGCGCCGTGGTAGGTGCCGTGATGGGCGGGTTCGCCGGCAATGAGGTCGCCGAATTGATCGACCCGGCCGTGGAAGAACAGTACTGGGAGAAGCAGTATCCGACCCGTCCCTACTACAGCGACGACGTGGGGTTCGACGACGTTCGGCCCGCCTATCGCTACGGCGTCGAGGCAGGCACGCAGCACACCGGCAAGAAGTTCGAGGAAGTCGAGGGCAAGCTCAAACGGAACTGGACCAAGGCGCGCGGCGAGTCCGGTCTGAGCTGGACCGAGGCCCGCGATGCCTCGCGCGACGCCTTCGACCGCACGGTGCAACTGTGCGAAGAACGCCTGCGGATCGACAAGGACCAGGTGGAGACCGGCGAGGTGGACGTCCGCAAGGAAGTGAAGACCGAGAGGAAACGCATCGACGTCCCCGTCGAGCGTGAGGAGATCGTCGTTACTCGTCGCAAAGCCAAGGGCGGAGTGAAGGCGGGGAGCATGGAATCCAAGACCGAGGAGATTCGCATTCCGGTGCGCGAGGAACGAGTCCGCGTCACCAAGGAAACCGTCCCGATGGAAGAAGTAACCGTCCAGCGCCGCAAGGTGCGCGACGTCAAGCACGTCGAAGAGACGATCCGCAAGGAAGAGGTCAAGGTCGAATCGAAAGGCAAGGCCAAGGTGCGCGACACTGGCCGCACCACCAAAAATAGTTGACGTGGGCCTTCTTGCCGCTTGCGGCTTTGCATTTCATTGCAAAGCCGCAAGCGGCCGAATCTGCTGTGAGAGATCGCGGGTTGCCTCGTCAATTCAGGTGTCCGTTTTCCACGTTTGCAAGCGGTATTGCCTGCTCCGCGCGCCGTGTTGCTCGCGGAGATGGCGAAGTAAGGTCTTGCCGCTTGCGGCTTAGCGGTCTTCCAGTCAGGGACGTGCTTGTCCTAAACGCGGCACCATTCTTGCCTCTAATGTGAAGTTTGGGCCGGCTCCTTCGCCGGCCCATCTTCAGCCTGGAAGCAGGAGAGACAGCCGTGCCACAGCCGGAGCAGAAGCCGCCGCCTCAGACGGGTCGTCGGCAGTTCGTTCAGAAAGCAGGAAGCGCCGTCGCCGGCCTGGCCGAGAACACACTCGCTGAACCGGGGACCGGGGAGATACCTCAGCGGCGCTTCGCCAAGACGGACGTTCGCATCTCCGCTCTCGCACTCGGCGGCCATCATCTCGGCGAGTTGAAGACCGTCACCGACGCGATTCATCTCATCCACGAAGCCATCGACGCCGGCATCACCTTTCTCGACAACTGCTGGGAATACTACAACGGCAAGACCGAAGAGTGGATGGGGCGAGCGCTCGGTAAGCGCCGCGACAAGGTCTTCCTGATGACGAAGGTCTGCACGCATGGGCGTGATGCCGGCCTCGCTCTGAAAATGCTCGACGAGTCGCTGCGGCGACTGCGCACCGATCATCTCGATCTCTGGCAAATCCATGCCGTCAGCTTCGACAACGATCCCGCTCGCGCCTACGCCAAGGGCGGGGTGCTGGAAGCGCTCGACAAGGCGAAGAAACAGGGCAAGACGCGCTACGTCGGCTTCACCGGCCACAAGGCCCCCGAAATTCATCTGGAGATGCTGAAGCGCGGCTATCCCTTCGACGCGGTACAGATGCCGCTCAATCCTTTCGATGGCACCTATCAGAGCTTCGAGAAACAGGTGCTTCCCGAGTTAAACAAACGCGGCATCGCTCCCCTGGGCATGAAGAGCATGGGCGGCACCGCCGACGCGATCAAGAAGGGCGTCCTCAAGCCGGAGGAGGCGTTGCGCTACGCCATGAGTCTGCCGGTGGCAACGACGATTGCGGGCATCGATTCGCCGAAAATCCTTCACCAGAACCTGGCGGTGGCGCGCGGCTTCAAGCCCTACTCGGCCGATGAGATGCAGGCGCTGCGCGAACGCTGCGCCCAGTTCGCGGCCGATGGCCGATTCGAGCATTACAAGGTGTCGCTGCGTTTCGACAACCCGGAGACGCGGCTGCCGCATGGCTTCCCGATCGATCCAACGCAGAAGGAACTCAAGGAACAGTTCAAGGATCTGATGGAACATTGAGGAGTACGCCGATGAGCGAGCAGCAGCGAGAACCGGACCGGCGTGGCTTCTTGGAGACCGGCCTGACGGGAGCAGGAGTGGCCCTCGCGGGTTCTCTGGCCGTCGGAGCGGAACAGGAGAAGGACGCGCCGGTGCCTCGCAAGATGTTCGGCAAGACGAAGGAAGAAGTGTCGGCCCTCGGCCTGGGAGGCTTCAGCCTCGGCAAGGTGCCGACCTACGAGGAGGCGGAACGTCTGCTCCACGAGGCGGTCGATGCGGGCATCACCTTCCTCGACAACGCCTGGGAATACAACGAGGGCCGCAGCGAAGAGTGGATGGGCCGGGCTCTGGGCAAGCGCCGCGACAAGACCTTCCTGATGACGAAGGTCTGCACGCATGGCCGGGGCGTTGACGTGGCCATGAAGCAACTCGAAGAATCGCTGAAGCGTCTGAAGACGGACCACCTCGATCTGTGGCAGATTCACGAAGTCGTCTACGACAGCGATCCCGATCTCTGTTTCGCCAAGGGCGGCGCGATCGAGGCGCTCGACAAGGCGAAGAAACAGGGCAAGACGCGCTACGTCGGCTTCACCGGCCACAAGCACCCGCGCATTCACCTGGCCATGCTGGCCCACGACTATCCCTTCGACGCGGTCCAGCTGCCGCTCAATCCTTTCGACGCCAGCTACCGCAGTTTCGAGAAGGATGTGCTGCCGCAACTGCGAAAGCGCGGCATCGCCCCCATCGGCATGAAGAGCCTGGGCGGCGACGGCCGGCCGATCCGGCAAGGAGTGGTGACGGTCGAGGAAGCGCTGCGCTACGCGCTCAGTCTGCCGGTGGCGACGACGGTGAGCGGCATCGACTCGCTGGAAGTGTTGCACCAGAACTTGAGGATCGTGCGCGGCTTCAAGCCGATGACGGAAGACGAAATGCAGGCGCTGCGTACCCGCTGCGCGACGGCAGCGGGGGACGGCCACCTCGAATTGTACAAATCGAGCAAGCACTTCGACGGCGAACCTGGCCGCGAGCAGCACGGCTATCCGCCGCGGAAGGAATTGCCGTTGTGAGATAAGGGTTAGCCGCGACGCGGAGTCTTCGGAGCGGAGCGCGCG
>JBBRIK010000061.1:0-10898 GCA_038221045.1 Gemmatales bacterium | reverse complement strand
GAACTCCGCCAGTCGGCGCCGCTGCCTGCTGCCGCCGCCGCTCCACGACTGGAAATTGCCGGCCGGAAGGAAGGCGATGATCTGCGTATCCTCTCTTTCGATCGCAACCGTGAGGCCGGGATCGCGCGAGCGGCCGCCTTGCTGAGCGGAAACCATCCTCTGACGACAGCCGGTCTGCTCGTTCCCGGCAGTGGCGACGAACGCTGGCGGGTTGTGTTGAGCCGGCCGCTTCCTCCCGGTCAGCCACTCGTTCTGGAGTGGCGAACGGCGCTGCATCTGGGGGGACTGGAACACGAGCCGTTCCGGGCGCCGCTGTTGACCTTCGCCGATCACTCGGGAACGGAGGGAGAGGTCCACCTGATCGCCGAGGAAGGCGAGCAACCGTCAAGCATTCTCTTCTGGGGTCTTGAACGCGGCCAGGAGCGGATTCCAAACGGAGAGGCCGGTCTGCCGTTCCGGGTCTATCGTCACACTAACGGCCCTGTATTCCTCGGACTCCGCGTTCCGCCTGCGGGAGAGAATCCGGGACGCCGTCTGGGTACGGGACTTGGCGCCAGTTTGCCGGAGGCGGAACTGCTGACGCGCGTCGATCCTGACGGCCAACTCGTTCAACTCTCCACGTTCACGGTCAACAACTGGCCGCAACCGACGCTGCCGTTGCGGCTGCCAGCCAAATCACGGTTGGCGGCCCTGCGAATCGATGGCCGCGACGCCCTCGCCCAGACAGCCGTCACAGAGGCGAACAATGAATCGCGACTTGGACCGCTCATCGAACTCCCCGTGCCGCGGATACGTGGCGGGAGCAGGCCGGCCATGCATCAGTTCACCGTCCTTTATGTCGTCGAGGGAGACCTGGGCCGGCTGTGGGGGCGGCTGGATGCGCCGCCGCCCGCCGCGCCGATGGAGCCACTCTCGTTCCGCCGCGTCTGGAGGTTGCCGGCGGGAGTGACACCGGTACGTCACTCGTCACTGGTTCGTCTGCCGGGTCCGCCGGTGTCCTCGGGATTGGCAAGTTGGTCTCTCTCGGAACGGCTGCCGGCCTGGTCCTCCCTTGTGCCGCGCGTCCTTGCTCTGGACCGCTGGGCGGTGCGGCAGGAGCAAGTAGTGCGTGCGGTTGACGCGCGCTTCCGTCGCTCCTCCGTGGGACAATCGCGAACCCTGGGCGAGGCGCTGCGACAACTCGCCTCGGGACTGGCCGAACAGGGCGTACCGCTGGTCGTCGATGGCTGGGCGCTGGCCGAGCAGGGATTGCATCCCGGCCGCACTTTCAACGTCGCCGTGGCGGCTGACGACGAGGAAGGGTCCGGTCCCGCTCTCCTGTCGCTGGCGCCGCTGGAACTGGCGTTTGTGCCGGGCAAGTCGGCGGCTCTGCTGACGAGCCAGCGACAGGCGCGGGCGTGGGAACGAGCCGACGCCGGCAGCGACGAGGGGGGAGCGCCGCGCCCCGCACTGCGAGCCGGCGCGACCGCCGCCGAGGCAGGACACGACGAGTCGGGACGTTTCCAGACTGCGGCCGACTGGTTGGCGCATCCGCCTTCGCCGCGGCCTGTTGACCAGGAGGTTCCAGGCCCCGCGCTGGAGAAGCTGCCCTCCGAGGACGAACTCGCCGCGTGGACCGACTGGCTGGCAACACCGGGGGCGGACGATGTTCTCTGGGTCGTGAGGGCACGCGTCCCGGCTGGAGTTGGTTTGGCTCTGGCCCTGTTGTTTCTCGCCTGGGCCGTGCGGATTCGACGTCAGCGTCGCTTTGCGAACGAGCAGGGAGGATCCCCAGGCATGGGCCAGGGGGCGCTGACGCTTCTGCTGGGCTGGGCGGCGCTGGCCGGGCTGGGAGTGCTGTGGCTGCCGGCGGGGCTTCGCGATCTGGCCTTGTGGCCTCTGACGTTGGCCCTCCTCGTCTGTCTGTGGTGGTACCTGGCGCCGCTCGCGCGTCCACGTCCCCAGAGTAAATCCCATCGGCGTCCGACGTCCTCTCACAAGAACCTGCCGGCGGGCACAGCGACGGCGGGCGTCCTCGCCCTGTTCTGGACTGCGTGGAGCGCGGGTCCAGCCGCGCCTCCGGTGCCCGAAACGACGATCTACCTGATCCCCGGCAAGGAAGGTCCGCCGGCCGAAGCCGCGTCTGTCCTGGTCTCGCCGGTGCTGCTAAAGCGGTTGGAACGCCGGCCCGCGGCACGCTCGCCGGCCGAGGCCGTTCTCGTCGATGCCGACTATCAGGCTGTCGTCAGTCCGGGCGGCGGGAGCGTCCGCGTTGACGCGACACTTCAGGTCTACTGTCCGGGTCCGGGTCCGATGTCGCTGATTCTGCCGCTGGACGGGGTCAAACTGGAGCAAGGCAAACAACTCCTCGATGGCGCCCCCGTCGAACTGACCGCCTTGCCCGCGCCGCGCAATAGCGACGTTCTCAGGATCACCGGAGCGGGAATTCACAAGGTCCAGCTTTCTTTCCTCGCGGACGTCAAGCGAGCCGGCGACCGTTCGGATTTGCTGCTCGGCCTCCCGCGCACCACTCAGGGGCGATTTCGTCTCCGCATTCCAGGCAAGGGCCTGTTCGCGCACTCTCATCTCCACCTCGGCGCTCAGAAGACGACCGAGGATCCCCTTGGGACGCTGCTGGACGTGGACGTTGGGCCGGTGTCCGCGGCACGAAAAGCCGATCCGCCCCGGCCCGTGATGCCGCTGCACTTCAGTTGGACGCCGGGACAGCCCGGCCGTCCCGCGCCGGTGCAGTATCGCGAGGCATACTTCTGGGACCTGGGCCGCCGCGGCCACACCCTCACCGGCGTCATCGTGTTCAACGTCGGACCGGGAACTACCGATCAACTCGTTCTCGATGTGCCGCCGGAATTGGTCGTTCATCGGCTCGAAGTCCGCCGCCTTCCGCGCGCGGACGATAAACCCAATGAGGAGAGCGGCCCGCTCAGGCTGCGCGACTGGCGCTTGTCTCAGGTCAAGGGCGTTCCGCTGCCACAGTTGCAAGTGGATTTCCAGTCGCCCGTCTCCGGACGCCTGCAACTGATGCTGATGTGTCATCCGCGCGCCAGCCTGTTCGATACGGCGAGTGCAAAATCAGGACAGGCGCGTATTCCCACGCTGCCGGTACCCCGGCCTCATGGAACTCCCGTGCGCAACGGCAGTTTCCTCGCCTATCGGCTTCAGGGCGTCGAGGCGGAACGCGGTCAGATCTTCCGTCTCTCCGGCCTGACCGACGTGGGCGACTTCCCCAAGTTCTTCTGGGAGGCGGCGGAAGGCCGCGAAACGCTGCCTGCCTATGCTTGCCGCATCGACCGCGTCGAGCTTCAACCGCCGGTCCTGCCGCTGACCCTCAAGGTGTTGCCGGCGCAGCGGACAGGCACTCTCCAGACGACCTGGCGTGTCGGCCTGGCCTACGCGGACCTTCAGGCAATCGTCGAGATGAAGTCCCCGGACGCTGACCTGGCTCTCATCGAATGCGACGTGCCGTCCCCGGTCGAGATCACCACGGTGCTGGGAACTGACGTGCGCGACTGGTCCACTCACAAGGCGGCTGGAGGACAAAGGCTGCAGATCTGGTTGGAGCGTTCGTTGGGGCGGACGCGCGTTGAACTTCGCGGCAGCGTTCCTCTTGCTCCTCTCGGTATCGCAAATCACCCCTGGCGACTGCTCGGGCCGATGCCTGGGACAACGGTTCGATCGGCACTGGCGCAAGCAGCGGTCTTTTCACTGCCCGCGCTCCATGTCGCCGGTCTGGAGCGTTCAGCGCCTGCGACGACGATCGAACTGATTGCAGCCGATGGGTTGGTCCTGACGCCACAGAGCGTGAGCAACCTGTCGCCGGAAGAACTGGGGTCGCCGCGAGATCGCCTGGCCTACAACGTCCGTCGCGACGACTATTCGGGCCGATTCGTCGTTGCTCCCGGACAGCGCCAGCCGGTTCGTCTTATCACTTTCGTCGAGTTGACCGATCGTCAACTCTCTTTCCGTTCGCGCATCGAACCGACAGCGAACAACGCCGGATTACGCTCTCTGGAAGTGAGGCTGCGGGGCTGGCCGGGGTCGAGCGCCCGGCTGGACGCTCCGGATGCTCGCGTGCTCAGCGAAGTGCGCGGCCAGGGGACCTATTCGCTGCGCGCCTGGAACATTCGCAATGAGCGATCCGCTCCGCGCAAGGTGGAACTAACCGGAAGCGAGTCGCTCGAAGAAATTGCGGCGCGTGCGGCCGATGGAACTCACTCGGGTCTGCTCCTGCCGGACGTCCAACTTTCGGGAGTGGAGTGCGTCGAGAGCTGGGTGATTCTGGATGCGGCGGCGGCTCGCTTCCGTCTCGAGACGGCGGGCGCGAAGCTCATGGGGCAATCGCCAATTCCAGAGACGGCCGCGGTATTGCGAGCGGGAGGCCGGGCCTGGCGGAGAGACGCGGACGACGGCCCGGCGATGCTGGTCGAAGCGGAACGGGCGGAGGCCGCCGTCCGGGTGACGGCGCGCGAACATTCCGCCGCCGTGCTGGATCAGCGGCGCTGGAGTTATCAGTCGGCGTGGTGGCTGTTCCACGATGGACCCGCTGAACTGCTGCTGACCCTGCCGGCGGGAGCGAAGTTGGCCTCCGTCACTCTCTTCGCGAGGCCGGACGAGGGGATCGAACAACCCTTGCCGCGCGCCGGCGGTGCGGAGTTAAGGGTGCAGCTTCGTGGCGCCGGGGCGAGTCGTCTGGTGGTCCGCTGGCTTGGCGCCGAGAGTAAGGGTGCGTTGCCCCCTCCGGACCTGGAGATGGCGCGTCTGAACGTCGATGCGGACGGCACAGGGGTGCGGGTCTTGACTGTTCCGCCTGGTTATCGGGCTGCGTCCGAAGGCAGTCTGAACTCCGGTCCGCTCTCCGCCGCGAGGGCGGAGTTGGAACGGGCTGCCGGTCAGCAGCGTCTGGCGCGGCTGCTGCTGGAGTCCTTGCCGGTCCGGCGCGTGCCGGAACCCGAAGGCCCTTCGCGCGAGTCGCAGATCGTGGCCTGCCAGCAGCGGCTGGCGAGGCATCTGTGGAGTGCGGACCAGATCCTCAAGGCGTCGCCGATAGCGCCGGCATTCGAGAAAGAGTACACGGAGTCCATCGAGCGGTTACAGGACTTGCGCGAGCAGCAACGCGATCTGTTGCGGAGTCACGACCGTGAGATGCCGAAACTGGAGAACGGGGATGCGACGTCCCTGGGGGGAATCGGAATGGAGGACCAGGCGCGATCGGGGAAGGTCTACTCCCAGGTTGACGCCGGGTCCGCGACCCGGATTGCGCAGCCGGTGTCGGCGCTGATCGTGGAAGAGAGCCTGGCGTTGCGGCAATCGCTCGGCGGAACGATACTGCTGGGGTGTTTCGTGGTGGTGGTATGGGTGCTGGCGACGTTCCCTCCGGCGGTGAAGCTGGCCCGCGTGTTTTGGCCGGAGCAGGCTGTTCTCCTGGGTCTCGCCGGCCTGCGAATCTTCGGACCGACCTGGATGGTCGTGTTTCTGCTGGCGCTGGGCGTGGTGGCTCGCGTGTTATTGCTGGGGGCGGCCCTCAGGGCGTTCGCGCTCCGCTGGCGTCGCACCCATTCACTGCGAGCCTGAATCGATCAACCCGCTAAGCCGCAAGCGGCAAGAAGATTCGGGCCGCCTGAACGAGACGAAACACCTGACCGTCATCGTCTCGACGTGTCCGGCCCGTCAGGTTCTCGATCCATCGTTGGGGAATCGCTTTTCGTCCGTGCAATGCTCCCAAAATCGCTCCGGTTATCGCGCCGATCGTGTCGTTGTCGTGCGTGTCATTGACGGCCCTCAGCACCCCTTCCTCGAAGTTGTGTCCGTGCCGCATCAGCACATACACCAGACTCGGCATCGTCTCCAGCACGAACGAACTCGATCCCCAACCTTGAGCCGAACATGTGTCGCGGACGGAAAGGCCCTTCGCCATCGCCTTCGGCAGAAACGTCCGCAACACCTCCGTCAGCGTTCGCGAACCTGCTCCGATTCCCATGGCCCGGCGCGGCGGATACGCCTGACACTCCAGCGGTTCCGTCACCGAGGCGAACTGCTCCAGCCACCACTGCGAATCGGGAGGACTCGACAACCCAAGGCACTGCCACAGAACGGAGACGGTCGCCAGGCAAGACGCCAGCGACACCGACGTATTGTGCGTCAGACGGGCCGACAGGGCGGTGTCGATCCACAACTCGGTCGTTCGTGTTTTCAGGTGAGGCAGCACGATCGGAGCGATTCGCATCACCGCGCCGTTGCCGAGACCAGCGCCGGCAAAGCCCTCGCCCGCGGAAGGCGCCCAGTCGTACCAGGGCGTCTTGTTCTCCTTGCCGCGACGGGCGAACTCCGCGACCGTGCCGCCTCGGCCGACAATCTCCGCTTCACGCTCCACGAACAGCCGGGCGACGTTTTCGGCGATGAAGCCGCCGTCGCGAAGCATCTGCTCCAGCGTCCAGAAGGACATCTGCGTATCGTCGGAGGGAGTGCCTCGGCCCTGAAGGGGATCGGGCCGGCCGAAGCCATCGAAGTAATCGCGAATGCCGCCGGGAAAGAGCCGTCGTCTCCGATCGACGGTCCAGCCCGGCCCTTCCGTCGTCATGCCAAGCGCATCGCCGATAGCAATTCCCAGCAGCATTCCCTCGACCTTGTCGGGATCGAGTGTCGGGGGCAGGCCAGGAGGAGGGGCGTCGAAGAGAGGGGCGCGCGTCAGGTCGATACGGCCGGTTGTGAACAGGTATTCGACCAGTTCGCGATTGGTCATCAGGACGCATTCCTTGCACGGCTCAGAAGAAGCGTGGCCAGCGCAAATGACACAAGGCCCGCCGGGAACGGCGGGCCTTGTGGCTTCATTGAGCCGTGGGAGCCGGGACGGGAAGAGCGGTGGACTCGCTCGGCTGAGGCTGATTGCGGAACGCCTGGATGAGCAGCAGACCGGCCCCAATGACGAGACAGCAGTCGGCAATGTTGAAGACGGGCCAGTCCGGCGCTTTCCAGTGAAGGAAGTCGCGGACGCCGCCGAACAGCATCCGGTCGTAGAGATTGCCGAGGGTGCCGGCCATGATCAGACCCAGGGCGATGCACAAGGGCCGATCGCTGGCGGTCGAACGCTGGCGCATCCAGAGCAGAATGGCGAGGGTGGCAAGCAGGCTGATGACGGCGAAGCCGGTGTTGGCTCGCAGCCCCATACCTTGCAGCCAGCCGAACAACGCACCGCGATTGACGTAGGGGACAATGTCGCCATTGACGCCCGGTTCGTGCTGGGCGACGAGGTGGAACACATTGGGCAACACCTGTTGCTCGAAGCGCGGGGCTTCGCGCAGCCAGGAGAACACCGCGTACTTGCTCGATTGATCGGCAACGAAGCCGAACGCCGCCAGTACGCAGAATAGCAGACGATGAGTGGATTGCGTATTCATCACGGCGCTCGGTCAGAGCCTCCTTGCTCCTGGGATTGACAACTCACGAACTTTGTTGCTCTTTGCGGGCGCATTGGACGCAGTGTCTAGTGTACGGCACGGCTTGAAGCCGTCCTTTGGGAATCACTCCCTGGCACTCTTCACAGCGGCCGAAGGTTTTCTTCTCGATCCGATCCAGGGCGCCTGCGATCTCTTCCAGCACCTGCTCCTCGTTCTGCAGCAGGCTGAGCGTGAACTCCTGCTCGAAACTATCAGTACCAAGATCGGCCATGTGAAGCGGAGCGCGCGAGAGATTGCCTCCCGTCGCGCTGCCGTTCGCTCGCAGGGCTTCCTCAGTCAGATGCGATATATTTCCGCTCAGGCGTGAACGTAAGGCCAGAAGATTGCGGCGAAAGATTTCGAGGCCGGCTTTCGACATCGTTTCCTCAGGGTGAGGGCCTGTTCTCTGTCTCCGAAAGGCTGGGAAATTTACGATATCCAAGAAACGCAGCCCCGTCAAGCGTCGCCATCGAAAGCGTAGGGGATATACCGCAGCCGCACGGCAGCGCCAAGGGCAAGCAGGCTCAGTCGAATGGCCCTGACGGTCGTAAGGAAGGGCTGACCAGGGAAGCCGGGTCGGGATAGCAAGTCGGTCTTGACGGGAAATCGATCTCAGGGAAGAATCATCTGGGGAAAGTCTCCTCTCAGAAGTCATCTCGTTACAGACGGCGCGATCGTCTTGCCGATCAGTTGTCGCAAGAGCCATTCGCCGGGGGTGGAACCGTGCGTTCGCGGGCCTGCTGGATATTGCTGTTGACCGGCGTCTTGCTGGGGGGGTGTACCGCTTCTCCAAAGAGGCCGCCCGGCCCCGACTCTCTACCTCCACATCCGTTTGGGATACCCGATGCTCCCATCCCGCCCAGGCTGACGCCCGGAACAGGCACTTCGGTCACCAAGGGATTGCTCGCCGGTCAGGTCATCGACAAGTTCGATCGGAAGGTTCCCAAGGCCTCGATCCAGTTGGTCGAGATGCACGACAGCGGCCCGGCAGGCGCGCCTCTCGAAGTGTGGGCCAACGAGCAGGGCTACTTTACCATACCCGGACTCGATCCGAGCCAGACCTATCAATTGACCGCTCGCATCGGTGAGGGTAGCAAGGTCGTCATGGCCGCGACAGTCTTCGCCCGGCCTCCCGATCCTCGCGTGCTCATCAAGATCAGCGAGGACTACGTCTCGCCGGTGACCCCCGCGCCGCCGGCCTTGCCTGCCGTGGGCGTCCCGTCGAAGCCGAAGGAACCGGAAGAGAAGAAAGACCCGAAACCGGCCGCTTCTCTCGAACGTCCCACGCCGTCGAAGCCTGATACTCCCCCGCCCGCGCCCGTGGGCGATCGCGGTTCCAGCGAGGTTCCGGTTCCCGACGCCGGTCCCGTCCGGGTTCCGCGCCCCGATCTGAAGATCGAGGTACCGCGACTCCGGCCGCCGCCTCCTTTGATCTTGCCGCCGACTCCGCCGCGCGTCAATGCGGTAGTGCCGGAGGACACGTCACCGTATTCCTCGGATCGTTTGCCCGTCCCCTCGTGCATCATGCTGGCGTCTCGGCAGATCGATAACTTCGCATTGAGCCAGCTCGATGGCCAGAGCTGGGAGTTCCGCCGCAATCACAAGGGCCGGCTTATCCTCATCGACTTCTGGCACACAAGATGCCAGCCGTGTCTCAACGGGATCGGGCATCTGAACGAACTGCATCAGGCCTATGGAGCGCGCGGTCTTGAGGTGATCGGAGTCGCCTGTGAAACAGGTCCGGTCGAGGAACGCGTGCAGCGGATCCTCTCCGTTCGCGGGCGTCATGATATCCGCTATCGCGTGCTGCTCAGCGGCGATCAGGGACCGTTGAAACCGTGTCCCCTTTGTACGCAATTGGGCGTCGGGGCCTATCCCACGCTGAAGTTGCTGAATGAGCGTGGCGAGATCGTCTGGGAAAGCGTCGGTCTGGGCGAGCGGCAGTTGTATGAGTTGAAACGTGAGATCGAACGTCGCTTGCCGTTGACGCGCTGAGAGTGCCGTCCCGTTTTCTTGCCGCTTGCGGCTTAGCAGAAGACCGCTACGCCGCAAGCGGCAAGAACTTATTTCGTCATCGTTCCTCAGCAAAGACAGCCGACGAAACTGCCGTTGAGCAAGGGCCGCTCGCAAATCCGCGCGCCGCAGACCGGACAGACGTCGCCGGGCTTTAATGCTTTTGACGACGGCGTCTTGACCGTGACGGCGACAGGTCCGGCCGCTCCAGGTGGCGGAGCCGGAGCCTGCGACAGAGGCAGGAACTCCGCCAGCGTCACCTTTTGCCAGCCGGAGGCGGACGTGGTTCGACACTGCGGCGAAGTGAGCAGGGCCTGCTTGCTGGCAATGGTGGGCTGATGGGTCGAGAAATTGACGTGGACCGTCGAGACGGCAAATTGCTTCGGATCGCGCATGCGCGGATCGGGTGCCTGGACGATGCCATGCTGAAAGGCGAGCAGGAGCAGATCGAGATCGCTGCCGGCCTGACGAGAGCGCTCGCCGTTGATGAGGAACAAACCGCAAGTTCCGTAGTAGACCGCGCTGAGCCACAGGCCCGGACCGCGCGCGTGATAGCCGGACAGGGCCAGGGTGAAGCCTCGCTTGACGCGCATGTGATCGCTGAGCAAGGTCGCCAGCGAGGCCGATCCCATGCCGGTGGACAGAAGCGAGAGCGGTACGCCCATCCGGGTGAGACAATCCTGACAGTTGATGACGGCCATCGGCTCGAGCGGCTTGCTCGGATCGAGACAGACGCTGACGTTGGAGTCAGGGCTGAAACAGCCGGTGAAGCAGCCATGCCGCTCGACGTGCTGCAGGAACGAAGTAGGGAGGGTCATAGGGAGTTCTTCCCGATGGTGCGGTCCAACTTGGTGCGAAGTCCGGAGAGGAAGAAAGTAATCAGAGCATATTATCGCGCGGGACACGTCATCCGCAAGAGTTTGATGGAGAGAGCGTCTGCTGCTCCCTCCCGACTGCGGCTCGTAGTAAGATGATCCTGCCGGCAAGCGTCCTCTGATTTGTTCCCTCCTCGGATACGGACCATGCACGCCTCGACTCCCCTGGCCTGGATTGTGTGCTTGCTCGCGCCGCTGGCCGTCTTCGGTCAGCCGCCGCCAAGCTACTCGAAGCAGATCCGGCCATTCCTCACGAAATACTGTGTCGAGTGTCACGACGCCAATGCCCCCGACGGCGGACTGAGCCTCGACAGTTACAAGAACCTCATGGCCGGCGGCGATCACGGCAAATCGCTCGTCCCCGGCAAAGCCGATCAGAGCCGGATTGTCCGCATGGTCGAGGGCAAGACCGGGCCGAGAATGCCGCCCAGGAAATCGACTCAGCCGGCGAAGGAGGAGATCCCTCTCCTGCGCGCCTGGATCGCAGCCGGGGCGAAGGATGACAACGACGGCAAGAAAATTGAACTGCCGCGTATCGTCCCACGCCACAAACTCGACGCCGCCCTTGCCGCGCTCGCCT
>JBBRIK010000060.1:0-10977 GCA_038221045.1 Gemmatales bacterium | reverse complement strand
CTCGTGGCTGGAGATCTGGCGAAAAGGTACTCTGTTATACTTCACGCGGCCAGGAATGAAACATCCTGGAATGTTTGAAATTTGTGCGTCATCAAGGACTTCAGCCCGTTTGCATGTTCGGTCTCAATCTTGCTCAGACAGCCATCGAGCGCTCCGCGAAACGCCGCGAACGTGTCGTAATGACGGGCAGCACGCGACACACCGGCGAGCCGAGCCGCGTCGCCGTGGGTGAGCTTTTGGCTGATCAGCCACAGGACTTCCATTCTTACTTGCACTCGTGGATCGGGGTGCTCATACCGTTCCTGAGCCAGAATTTGCAAATCTTCCTGCGAAAACAACAGCGGTTGTCGCTTGGCCATTCCTGGACTCCTTCCCGACAAGAGGTCGCCTCTCACCGAAAAAGAGTATATCGAATATAGTCGAACTGCTCAAGAAAGTCTCATTCCTGGCCGCGCGGAGTATAGTTCGGGTCGGGGATCATCCCCTGACCACTCCTTCCGAGCGACCTCGTCTCGCACCGCAATGAATGAATTCCGCTCCTTGTTAATGGCTACACGCTGCACCGCGTAGCGCCGATTCCTCCAGGCCGCCAGATTCCTCTATCCGCCTCGAAGGGAGGTTTCCTCCCCCGAGCAATCACCTCTCCGGGATGTAGTTCAGCGTGTAGTAAGCCTGCGGGTGCAACAGCGGCTGGCCGTCCTCGGAGCGGACTCCGGCGAGGCTTAGATCGTGAATGTGGCCCTCCTGCAATCCCTCGATGTGCAGGCGGATGCTCTTGTGATCCTTGCCAACCTCGACTTGCTTGATTGTCGGCGTCGTCGCGTCCACTTCCGGGCTGCCATACTGCGCCTGGTAGATGTAGGTGAACGTCTTCATCTTGTACGACTCCAACTTGCCGGCGCTTTCGGGGTCGAGCGGCTTCGTGAACGTCAACTCGAAGCCGTCAGGTTTGGCGTGCATCTCGTGAACCTCGAACGGCAGTTTCCCCGTCCATACGAGGCGCTCGATCGAGAACGGCTTCGGACCGCGCGACCCCCAGCCGCGATTGGTGCCGCCAGCGAAGAGCGAGCCATCCTTGCCGAACCGCACCGGCACGATGCCGGAACCGAACCCCTGCTTGAAGGGGAAGCAGACGCCCTGATAACGGCCCTTCACCTTTTCGAGATAGACGCGCATGATCGTACTGTGCGTCTGATCGCCGACGAAGAGTTGCTTCTCGAACGGTCCGAACTTGCCGCCGCTGAGATCGCAATCGATGCCGCTGGCGGACTGGCCCATCTTCTGATACGGGAAGATGACGGAGGTCGGCGTCAGTTGCGGGATGCGTTTGGCCTCGGTGATGATTCGGCTCTTGCCGCCGCTGTTGGGGACTTCCGGCGCTTTGCCGAGATACTGGGCCTCCTTCTCCTTGTACCAGCGGAAGCCGCCCGGATGGCCGACAAAGCCGCCGACGGTGAGATGCTTCAGACCGCACGCCCCATTCCACGGCCCCTGATTGTCCGTGTAGAAGACGTCGCCCTCGGCGTTGAAACCGACGCCGCCGGGCGAACGTACGCCGCTCGTCGTCGGTACGAACTTGCCGTCCTTGGTCACCTTGCCGCCCCAGCCGCGAAACTTGCTATTGCTGTCGAACGAGCCGGTCAAGCAGAGAGTGATCCAGATGTCGCCGTTCTTGTCGAAGCGTGAGCCGAAGGCGTATTCGTGATAGTCGCCGTTGATCTCCCAGCCGTCAGTGATGACCTCGAAGACGTCCGCCTTGCCGTCGCCGTTGGTGTCCTTGATGCGCGTGACGTCCGGGCGCTGGGTGACGTAGAGCCAGCCGTCCTTCTGGGCCAGCCCGAGGACTTCGTGCAGGCCATGCGCGAAGCGGCTGAACTTCACATTCTTGGGATCGGGATCGTAGGCGTTGTCGATCATCCAGATTTCGCCGCGACGCGTGCCGAGCGCTATCTTGCCATCGGAAAGCACCTCGATGGCCCCGGCCTCCAGCACCTCGCCGGGCGGCGGGGTGAAGGTGAGGAGCTTGTAGTAATCGTCCTCGGCTGCGGCCTTGGGCAGAGGCTTCTTTCCCTGGCCGAACACGGGAAGGAGCATCGCCGAACCGAGCAACGCGAGAGGCAGATAGAGGCGGATGTATTTCATGGCGGAGCCTTGTATCAAGGAGGAGTGCGTAGCGGGAATGGGAACCGCTACGCCGCAAGCGGCAAGAGAGTCACCACGCATATTCGACGACGAATTTCGCCTTGCCCTCTTTCAGGCGAATAGGCACCAACAACTCGCTCTTGCCACCGGACTGGCGCACAAGCGGCGCGGCGTCACTCTCGATCTTCAGTTTCAAGCCGGCGTCGGTCTGGTACCAGCCATCCTTCAACGGCTCGATCTTGCTGCCGGCCATGACGCGGAAGTGCAGACCCTCGGACGCCTTCTCGGCCGTCACGTTGATCTGGCGGCGGAGGATGCCCTCTTTCCCGGCGGTGGGATTGGGGAAGTCCTCGATCTTGATGCCGTCCATCGCGTAGAGGAAGGTCGGCCGATCGTCCGGCGTCAGACGATAGCCAAGGAACTTGTACCCCAGCGTCTTCGCCGTCCCTGTCGGCCAGGCCGCGTCCGCCTTCGGCAGCAGGGCGAATGGCGCTCCACCAGTCAGATGCAGCACGTTGTCGCCGAGCGGTCCTTCGTAGCCGACGCCGCGATCGGTCCAGTGACGTGCGGCATCGATAAATGCTCCCTGCCAGAGCATCGCCAGCCGCATCTCGTTGGCGTCGAAAGCCAGATGCGTCCGCTCAGGATAGCCGACCGCGATGGCCCGCGATCCCGCTCCCTGAATGAAGTTGCGATAGATGATCGCATTGACCAGCGGGACCAGCGGCAGCGACTGCGCCCCCATGCCGACCGGCGGCCGAGCCGACGATCCATCTTGCAGATAGAGCCAGATCGCCTCGACCTGCGTGTTTGCCGTGCCGTCGAGGAGGTTGGGCAATTGGCTCTTGCCATCGACGAACGCCGACGGCATGCGCGTGCCAGGACGGAAGCTCTGCGGATTGGCGACATAAGCCCGGAACCAGTCGTGTTGCAGCCGTTTCGGCATCAGCGTCATGTCGATGCCCTGGACCCCCTCGGCCTTGATGCCGTTGAAGGTGTGACACTTGGCGCAGCCAAACGCCTGATTGCCGCTGAGATGCCGGCCCACCGACTTGACGCGGTTCGTCGATTCCTTGAAGCTGACTGCCTCCAACTTCGGCATCTTATCGAGCGTGGCAAACGCCTCGACGAGAGAGCCGACGTTCGCCAATCCAAAGCCGGGCATGCGGGTGTGCATGTAGCCGCGATCGTGAACGCCCTTGTCGAGCAGGTGTTTGAAGTAGTCGGCCGTCAGCTTCGCGCCGACGCCCTCAAGTGGCGGAGGCAGCCGTCCCTCATCGCCCATCTCCGGCTGCGTCGTTTGGAAGGACTTGTCCAGTTCGTCCTCACGGCCGCCGATCTTGTCTCGCGTATGGCAGGCGTAGCAGTTGAAGGTCGTCATCGCCTGCGCGATGACTCCGGCCGGCGTTTTGTCGGCGGCGGGAGGGGTGACGATCGCCGCCTTGAGTGCCTTCGCCTGAGCGCTGTTCAGGGCGTAGTAAGGCCGATCCTTGATCGGCTTCTCGGACAGACAGCCTCCCTCGCCCTTGAGCTTGGCCAGCGGGGCCGCGATCAGCTCCGACGCGATCGGCTTCTTGCCGTCGCTCATCTGATGACAACTGGCGCAGCCGGCGGAGGTGAACAGCGTCTTGCCCTTCAGCGCCAGATCCGGCTTGAAGGCGAGCGCGTCGGGATCATCGGCCTTCGGCGCCGGCTTCTTGTCGAGAGCGGCTTCCGAGACGGCGACGAGGTCGCCGAGGTTCAGCAAGCCAAGCCCTGCGCCTTCGATCGACACATGCAGTTCCGCGCCGCCGCCGCCTTGCATGAAATCGACCGCGATCTTGTGAACCCCCTTCGCCAGCCGGGTGCTTCCCTTCACCGTTTGCGGCGCGTGGATGCCGTCGTTGTTGACGACGAGTTTGCCGTCGATGAGCAGCCGCGAGCCGTCGTCGCTGGTGAGTGTGAAAGTGTACTCCGTCTCGCGGTCGATGCGGGTAAAGCCATAGTACTGGATCGCGTAATTCTGGTCGCGTTTCGCGACGCCGAGATCGAAGCCGCCCGCGACGCCCGAGGTGAGGGGCTTGAGCTGCCGGAAGTCGGGCAGCTTGTCGAAGGCGCCCTCGTAATAGCGGTAGTTCGTCCCGCCCTTGCTGGCCGACAGATCGACCTTTGTCCCCTGAAGGAGATAGTTGGCGACCTCGCGGGCCTCCTTGGTGTTGAGCAGTTTCGGCATCCGTCCAGAAGGCCGCACCAGGTGCGGGCCGTCGAGGAAAACGGTCAGGCTGGCGATGGTATATTTCGATCGTACGTCGCCGAGCGGCACGGAGGTGGACAGCACTTTCTCCGGATTGCCGAGCGCATCGCGCGTCCCATGACAGGCCACGCAACCGACCTTGCCGTAGAGGTCACGCCCTGTACTGACGGCCTTGCCATCGAGCCGCTCCTGACGCGGTGAGCCGGACGAGGCGAGGAAGTGAACGAGCGCCTCGACCTTCTGCTCGCGTTCGGCATCCTCGACGAACAGGTTGGGCATGGTCGTGCCGGGCTTGACTGCCTGCGGATCGAGGAGGAACTTGCGCAGATGTCCGGAGCGAACGCGGACGGCGACGTGATCGAGGATGGGCGTCTGTTTGCGCGCGGCATTCTCCGTTTGATGGCAGCTGGTGCAGTTCAGTTCGCCGAGAAGAAGCTGTCCTCCGCGCGCCGCATCCGCCTTATCGCCGGAGTGGAAGCGCTCGAAGCCGGGAATGATCGGATGATCGGGAGGGGCCGCGGTGAGGTTGGAAGGAGTCGCCTGGAGACAGAACCCAAGCCAAAGCACGAGCCAGAGTCTCTCGAAGCGGTGCATCAAGGTGTTCTCCGAACGGGCAGGCGGGAGCACGACGATGCGTGCTGGATTCAAAAGGGGCAGTGATTCGATACTTCAACATGCGGTGCGAACAAGGGGCGATGTTCTGCCGAGCCGCGGACTCCAGTCAACAGACCCTGTTACGGATTCGCGGTTCCCTTCTGGTTTTTCCGCAGCCTCTGGACGAGCAAGTCCAACTCGTCTTTTTTCGTGTCTCGCCAGAATCGGAGCCGTCGATCGCGCTGAATCTGCAACACGTCAGAAAACCCGTGTTTGATAGCCCTGTCAAGGTGGCGATAGACATTTTTTACCTCAGACTGCGCGTCCGGAGGAGAGCGTTCTCCTCGGATTGAAGCGGCAACCGCGAGCGAATACAGCGTTTCCTTCTCTGGTTGGTGCTTCTTGTCGAGTCGGTTCAGTTGGTCGAAAGCAAAATCGAGGAGTTCGTTCGCTTGATCTGGGTTCGTTTTGAGGAGCCAGGACGCCTGATTCAGGCGTGCACGCGCTCTGCCCCGAAGGTGCATCGGATTCTCGGGGTCAGATTCGAGCAACTTCCTGAACCATTTCTCGGCATCCTCGGCGACACGGCCTGGATTCGGAAACCCTTCGGGCTGTCGCCCATTGTCGAGAAGGGCCTCGGCGAATTCCAGGCTCGCCCATCCCAGGTCTTCCACAAACTCAGCGATCTTCCCATCCGAATCCAGGACGATATTCTTGAGTTGTGTTACCGACTCGCCGAACGGTCGAATGGCCTCCTTGGTTTTGTTGTTGCGTAACAGAAGCCTGCCGGTGTTCCCCAGACTGCGAGCAACATGCTGCCGAGTCTTGTTGTCGTCGTACTTGGCGTCCAGTTCGCGGCGTTTGTCCTCTGCTTTCTGATAGAGTGTCGCAGCCTGCTGGAGGTTCCCGAGTTCGAGGTAACTTCCCGCGGCGTAAGCGTAACCGCGCGCGAGATCGTTGTGATAGTCCCGAGTTTTCCCATCCAGGCGGTTCTGGTATGTGGCCAGGAGGGCCGTGCGGTGCCTGATAGATGCCTCTTGCGCCTGGACGGCCTTTTCGTATTCGCCCTGAGCAAAGAACATATCGCCCCGAGCATGTTCGATCCTGGCTTCTGTGAGAAGGGCATCATCGCTGTTCGGGCAGCGGTCCAAGTCATGCATCGCGGCATTGAATTGATCTTCCGCCCCCTTGAAATCAAGCCGGTCCACGTCGATCTGCCCGAGCAGCAACTGGGCTTTCGCACGCAGGAGACGATCGTGTTCCGCAAACTCCTGCCGCCATTCCAGCCCTTTGCAGACAGTGCGGGTGACCTTGGCGGCCTCCGAGGCGAGCGGTTTGTGGCCCCGATCCTTCAGCACTTCCGCCAGTTGATAACAGGCCCGCGCGCCCTTCCGCGCGAGTTCCGTTTCCTCAGGAAGGATCGTGAGACGGGCGAAGGTCTGTTCTGATGCGGCCGACCAGTCCTCGTCAGGTTTGAAAGTGCTTTCGCCGGCCTGTTTCTGGTAATTCTCGACATGCTCGAGAGCATGCTGATAGTCCTTCTGAGAGTGTCGCTCGCGGATGATGAACGCCGTGACCACTCCCAGACAGAGCAGGACGATAAGAACACCTGCCAGTTGCCAGGCTCGCCGCCGGGCCTTGCGGAACATCACGGACAACGGCTTCCCCGGCGTCGCCTGGATGGGTTCGCCGGCCAGAAATCGGTCGAGGTCTTCCGCGAAA
The DNA here is from genome assembly GCA_038221045.1 of Gemmatales bacterium. Taxonomy (GTDB): domain Bacteria; phylum Planctomycetota; class Planctomycetia; order Gemmatales; family Gemmataceae; genus JBBRIK01. Next base: position 4,286 of record JBBRIK010000060.1, on the reverse strand, counting down.
GCCCGGGCCGACTCGTAACGCCGATTCGGATCTTTCTCCAGACACTTCAAGCAGATGCGCTCCAGGTCCGGCGGCGTCGCTTTTCCTTTCTCCGTCATCTGGGGCGGAACAGGGACTTCGTGAAGGAGTCGCGCGATCGTTGCCTGCGGGTTCGGCGAATCGAAGGGAGGCCGGCCCGTCAGCAGCGCGTAAAGGACCGCTCCTAAACTGTAGACGTCACTGCGAGGGCCGATGCGGTCGAGGTCTCCGAGCGCCTGCTCGGGAGGCATGTAGCTCGGCGTCCCCATCACTTCGCCCTGGATGGTCAGCGCGCTGTCGGAGTTGCGAGCCAGACCGAAGTCTGTCAGCTTGGGCGACCAGCTCTTGAAACTGGCGTTTTCCAGTTGATCCAGGTCGATCTCGTGTTCCGAGTCAAGGTCGCGGCCGAGAAGGATATTGGACGGCTTGATGTCCCGATGGATGATGTTCGCCTCAGTGTGAGCGAAATGCACGGCCTCGGCCACCTTCTTCATCAGCTTGGCAATTTTCTGATGCGGCAGAACGTGCTGCTCATCGACGATATTCTGAAGGCATCCTCCTGAGATGTACTGCATCGAAAAATAAGGCACGCCCTCGATCTCGCCGACGTCGTAGATCTGCACGATGTTGGGATGGTACTCGAGCCGGGCGGCGCTTTGAGCCTCGGCAAGGAATCGCTTGACTACCTGGGCCGATCCCTGCTTTTCCGGCAGGATCATCTTCAGGGCCACGACGCGGCCCATCGACGGGTTGGCCGGATTGAACAGATGCCGCGCCTTGTAAACGATGCCCATTCCGCCAGCGTCGATCCGCGATTCGAGGAGATACGGCCCGAAGCGACTCGGCAGGACAGGACACCGGGGATCGAATTGCCGAGAGCAGTCAACAGGCGCTTGCGCCGGTGGGAAGGCGCCAAAGAGATCGGCGTCATCAATCGTTGGCGAGGAATTCGGTGTTTCGATCCTTTCGCTGCGGGTGGCCATTTCGGGAGATGCCGGCAGGGGACCGGCCGGACTCGGAGCAGGGGGGCGGTCGCCGGGGGAAGCGGACATGGGAAATCCTCAACAATCCGAGGACTCGAATAAGGTGGTGGAACTGCCATTCGTTGTACCGCATCTCCAGCAAAAGTAAAGGAGCGGGAGTCTCTTCCCCAGTGCGTCCGACTGCTCCGATCAGGCTGGATCGCAACCGCCGATGTTGGGTATACTCCCTCTCACTTATTCCGGCGAAAGGCTGAATGTCAGGAGGGCGTCCATGCGCTGGATTCGATTCTTGATTCTCGCAATGGTTCTGACGAGCGGGTTCTCGGCGAGTCTCGTGGCCGATGTCCTGGCAAAAACCGCTCGGAGCGAGTACCGTCATCAGGAGTACGTCTGGTTGACGCGCCTCGACAAGGCGCTTCACGGTGGGGAAGAATGCGGACCACTCCGCTGCCGGTTGTCGCTCCTCCCGGAAGGAAAGGACGAAGACGAGGGGAGCCAACTCCAAGTTGAACTCGTCAACGCATCTGATAATCCCGTGCCGATTTGGTTCGCTGAATCACCCCTGGAGCATGTCCACTACATCCTCCGCGATCGGACGGGTGAAGTCGTGGGGCGCGCGTCTTGCACCGATCGTGTCGCGTCTTATGCCCCCAGCAGCTATGGAAGGCTCACTGATCGGCGCGGTTGGCCCCTCGACAGACCTCCCTCTTCCCAATCCCTGCGCCCTGGCGAAGTGTATTCCGAGACGGTAACGCTACTTGACTATTGCGGATTCAAGGGAGGCCAACTGGGACGGGGAACGTATTCTCTGGAGGCTGTGTTCGTCTATGCGGACGTCGATGGTTACCCGGCGGCCAATCAGTGGATGGTCGCTCGATCGAATCCGCTCACGATGCGGATTCGTCCCTGGCAGATTCGTTGATCGGATGTCTGCGGCGCCGCGGCAAACCTCCTCGTGGGCTACTTCGCGGCCGGCAGTCGCCGCACTGGCGTTACCGCTGTCGCTGTTACGGTCTTGCCATCCGCCGCCAGCATCTCGGCGCGGACGGTTACATCGTAGGCCATCGCCGGCAGATCGGCCGGCACCAGGATCTTGACATCCGATAGCGCCAAAATGCCAGGAATCGTCGGCGTTCCTTCCAGCCGGATCGCGCGATTGACGTCGTCCATGTTGCCGGCCTTGACTTTCGGCACGAGTTGACTCGTTAGCAGAGACAGGCGGATCGTCCCCTTCGCCTCCGCACTTCGCGTCACCTTGACCTTCGCCAGAACGCTCGAACCGATGGGCAAAGTGACGAGAGGGGTCTCCCAGGCAATGCTTATCGCGTCCGGTCCCGTGAGGGCGAGCGCATATTCGTGGCGAAGCCAGGGCAGCGCTTTCGTGAGCGGCGTCTCCGGTGCGAGCGCGGCGCGGCGCAAGGCAACCTTCGGATCGATACTCTCACCAATCACCTGTGCGACGACACCCTGAGCGGGCTTCGCCCCGTCCTTCGCGGTCAGTGATAGCAGCGTGTCCGTGGCTCCCGCAGGTATCTCGTCGCCGGTGATGACAAGTCCCTCCGGCAGTCCCGGCAGCGTCAACTTGATCGGCCCGTTGTAGCCGGTGCGAGTCACCCGCACGCGCATGATGGCCGGGCCGTTTCGCGGCACCTGCTGGCGATCCTCGAACAGCGCCAGGCTGAAGTCAGGCTGTCCCGAGGGCGTGACGCTGAGATGATAGATGAACTCCGGCCCACCCCGGCCATGCACGTCCGACACGACCGCGACCAGCGAGGTAACAGCCGGCGGCACGGTATACTCCAGCCCCGGATCGAGCGTGTTGGGTTGATCGTCGCTCCGGGCCAGTTGCGTGCCGCGCTCGTCGCGCAGAATCAGTACGCCGTCGAGCATCGAGCCGGCCCGCTCCGCGAGGACGTCGAAGCGCAGTTTCGTCCCCGGCTGCACCTTCAGCCGATAGCTGTCCTCCTCGCCAGGCTTGCCGAGTCTGCCATTGACGCCCGACGGAATCGCGAGTTCCTGAAGTTTCCCTGGCGGCTGCTCGCTCTCGACCGCCTCCGGGATATCACTGACATGAACGAAGGGCATGAGACCCGACAGCCCTGGAGCGCGCGGCAGGCGGACGAGCGTATTGCCAGGGTCCGTCTTCAGATCGGCCTCAATGCGAGGCGATTCCGGCAGACTGCCGAGCAACTGGAAAGACGACTTCAGGCCGCGTTGTCCCGCCAGCGGAAAAGTTAGGTCGGCATACTGGAAATCGCCGATGCGGAGACGAATACGATTCGGCGACCCTGCCCGATACTGAGCGTCATGCAATTCGATGGTGTAGAGTCCACCAGCCGGCAGCACGGTCGAAAGACGCGCGTCGCCGTTCAGAGGAGTGCTGCCCTGCGCCCAGGCCATTTGCACGCGGCGCGAATCGAGCAGTTTGATGACCGGCTCGATGGCGGAACCAATGCGTCGGGCCTCGGCTTCGATGACGAGGCGCTGTCCCTTCTTGCCCTCGATGGTGGTCGAAAGCGTGCTGCTGCCCGACAGCGTACCATGCAGACAGACGGGCAGCTTGCCCGCCTGAGCCGCGAATAGCTGTTGAGGCAAGTCATCGATTTCGACGCCGATGGGATTGGAGATGCCCTTGTCATTCCCCAGACGCAGCATGTGGAAACCGGACGTCACTCCGCCGGCAAGCTTCACCTCGATCTGCACCCGATTGGGCGTCGAGGGTTCCTTGATGCTCTGGGCGGCAATCTGCACGGGCAGGATAACGCGCGGGTTTGGCGTCAACTCCGTCCCCTCGATTGTCAGAGTGACGGCCGCGCCAACCTGAAGCGTTGGGACTGCTATCCTGCTGATCTGAGGAGGCGCGGCGGCAGCGGGAAGGACGAAGACGAACCCAATCAACATGGCCCAGGCGAGTCGGAGAGAGATCATGAGCGTCGTCCTCGACGAGCGATGGGAAATGAATCAAGGATGGCCGCCAACCGCCAGCAGGGCCTTGGCCCATTCACTCATGAGGGTTGATGCGCGCTGCGCCGGCAATTGAACTCCTCCGCGGTTCACAGTAGCCTGTCTACCCACATTACGCATAATGTACAAATGAGCAAAATTCTAACTCATTGCACTGCAAGGAGATGTAGCTCTATAAGTGTAAACAATCGGTGAACCCATCTCGTTCTCTCGGTTTTGTTTGAGGCCATCCACAGCTTTGTGAGACAGAGGCCGTGGACTGCCGTTGGATTCAGGCACTCTTGGCACGCCGTCGGTAGGGAGAGCCCGGTCGCTGGGCGA
>JBBRIK010000059.1:0-11073 GCA_038221045.1 Gemmatales bacterium | reverse complement strand
GGCATCCGACGATCACTCGCGCCCGCTTCTCTCCGGATGGGGCCGACAACCAGCGGAGCAGACGTTCTTGTAACTCGCGCGGGAGAGAGACGGGTTCATTGAGGTAGAACGTCCCGACCGGAGCGCGCGCGGCAACGCCGCTCTCACCCCAGAGCATGGCCCCGACGGCGAAGGGAGGCAACCGGCGACAGTCGAGGACGGCGAACGCCTGTTCGCGGGCCGCCCCGCGCGCATGGATCAGCCGGGCGAGCGTCTTCTTCCCCGTCCCGGCGGCACCGACGAGGACGACGTTAGCCCTGCTCTGGCCCGCAAGCCGAACCTGTTCCGCCAGGCGGCGCATGAGCGGTAATTTGCCCCCGAGATATGTCCCCGCCAGCAGTTCGAGCGAACGTTGACGCAGATTGACGACCTTCTCAGGCAGTGGAGGCGATACCGGGCCGCTCGCTTCCGGTCCTGGCGTGATCTTGCCGACGAGACCGCGAAAGCCGTCGGCGTCGGCCAGGGGAAAGAAATCGACGTCCCACCAGCACGGCTGATTGTCGCCGCGAGTGGGGACGAGCCGGCGTTGGCGTCCGGGGATTCCGTCGAGGACTTCGGGAGGGGGAGTCAGCAGGTACGCCAGCGTCCGGCTCCAGTCGGCGTCGGCGGCTGGAGGATGGTGGGCGGCGCACGACAGTCGCTTGAGTTCCTCGGCCGACAGGCCGGTGAGTTGCTCGAAGGCTTCGTTGACGAAGAGCAGATAGTGCTGGCGATTAAAGAGAAAGAGCGGCTCGGTGCTGCGCTGAAAGAACGCTTGCCAGCGAAAGTCGGCGTCGCTCATGGCGCTTCCGGTCGGCAGCGGAGGGGGCGGACTCTCTCAGGTGATCGTGGCGACCAGGAACAGAATCAGCACGACGGCGAACAGAAACCCGACCAGGCGCAGCCCCCAGCGGAAGGACTCGCGCAGGATCAGACCCCAGTGATCGTAGCGAGTGGCCCCGTAGACGAGGCTGACAAGGACGATCAACAACGGCAGATGCCAGACGTAAGCGATGGCAAACAGAGGCGCGGGCATCTCAGGTCTCTTGCTCTTCGGGGGGAACGACGACAAACGCGGGGCCGGCCAGGGCGTCGTAAATCACCATGACGTTGAGCGCGCCCGCGATCACGGTAAAGACCCAGCCGAGGTCCCAGGATTTGTCGCCCTCGTTTTGAAGCTCGTTGAGCGTCTGTCCCTTCCAATCCTTGAAAGCGACGCTCGGCTTCATGTTCGCGCCCTTGCGTTTCTGCTTGCGCTCCTCGGGGTCATCGGCATCGGCGCCGCTTGTACTCCGATCTTCGTAGGGAATGCGCTGATAGTCGCCGAAGACAGGGCCGATCTCGGCGTCCTTGTCGTAGGCCGCATACTGAATGACGGCCGGCCAGGCCGCGATGCCGACGAAGAACTGGGCGATGAACTGAGGACGATTGTAAAGATTGGCCAGCGGCCGGGGCAGTTTCCAGGGATTGTTGTCGTCGGCAGTATCGGGCATGTAGACGTTACTCCACTTGCCCAGGGCCATCCCGTAGTAGAAGAGGGTCAAGACGCAGACGAAGAACAGTATCCCCTTGCCGACTCGTCCCTGAGAGATCTGTCCCAGGCCGGGGACCAGGTAACTCAAGAAGGCCGCCAGGGGATAGTATTCGCGCTTCAGGGGGGAGGAAGACTCGCTCGTGGGAGCGCTGCTCATGGCGGACTGGCTCCGAAGGATAGCAAACGTCGTGGGGCAATCAACTTTTGTATTCTATCAAGGGGAGCTTACCAGGTCCAACCGAGACAGTCTCCGAGAGCCAGCCCCCCGGCGACGGCGATCATCAGTACGCCAGCCCAGCCGAGCAGCGTTCGGCCGCGCGGATGCTGGAACCAGATTCCCGGAGTCCCCAGCCGAGTCGTGAGACGGTCGAAGCCGGAATTGCACAACGTCAGCGGCAAAAGCCAGGCGGACGGAGCCAGAACAGCGGCCGGCGCCCGCGGCGGGGCAGGGAAATCCATCAGCGGAAGCATGGGTGGGACGACAGGCGCGGGAAGGGCTTCTTCCCTAATTTTCGGCGGAGGCGGCTTGTTCCAGACGGCGACCGGTTCCGGGGACCGCGACGGCGGCGGCTCGGGGCTAACCGCTTCGTACTGGGGTTGATGTTCGTGCAGGAGAGTCTGGACGTACAGATCATCCGAGGTAGTCGTGACACTGGGGGGAAGCGACGCAGTATCGATCGAGCCTGGCATCGCTTCGGTGACGGTGAGAAGAGACACGTCAGCGGGCGGCTGTTCAGTCCGCGGCGCAGGGGCGGGCGTCTCCTCATCGAGCGAGTTGACAGGCAGGGCCATCATGCGCTCGAGAAGCGCGTCCAGTTCCGACAGCAACGCGGTGGAGTTGTCGGCTTCCGGGGCGGGAACCTGCGACAGGGGAACCGTGTCATCGACAGGAGGATCACTCGACATGAATCGGACCTCGTGTGAGACGCGACACATCGGCCGGCCTGGGGTATAGCAAGCATGACGGAGCGATTCCACGTCAACTGTGACCTCGGACCCGGCCCAGTGGACCTCGACGGACCCGAAGCGCATCATCTTGCCGTGGTCCTCCGTCTTCGCCCCGGCGACCATGTTTGCCTCTTCAACGGCGATGGCCGCGAGTACCCTGCGCTCGTCGAGGCGGCCGCGAAACGCAGTGTTCAGTTGCGCGTCCTGGGCGTCGAGTCGCCGGCTCGCGAACGTCCCGGAAGACTGGAGGTCGCGTCGGCCCTGCCCAAAGGCGATCGCGCTCAGTTCCTACTGGAGAAGCTGACGGAACTGGGAGTGACGCATTTCGTGCCGCTGCAAACAGCTTACAGCGTCGTCAACCCGCGGGAGGATCGTCTGGAGAGGCTGCATCGTCACGTCATCGAGGCGTCGAAGCAGTGCGGGCGCAATGTCCTGATGACACTCGAACCGTTGACGGAATGGAGCGTCTACGTTGACCGGGCAGACCTGCCGGCTCGCAAATTGCTGGCTCATCCCGGCGGGTCGTCTCTGGAACGGGGGACGCCGGGAGACGACGTGGCTCTGGCAATCGGACCGGAAGGCGGGTTCCGCGATGATGAAGTCGAGCGGGCGAAGGCGGCGGGCTGGGGCGTTGTCAGTCTGGGGCCGCGCGTGTTGCGCATCGAGACGGCAGCGCTCGCGCTCGCCTCGTGGTTTTCCCTCGGACAAAGTTAAGCGAGGCACATGCGGATGACTCGTCTGAGCGTGAATCTGAACAAGGTCGCGACACTGCGCAACACGCGGACCAACGGCATTCCGAGCGTCACGCGCGTGGCGAAACTGGCCCTCGACGCCGGCGCTCATGGGATCACGGTGCATCCCCGGCCCGATCAGCGACACATTCGCCCGGATGACGTCTGCGGCATCGCGGAGTTGCTCAAGGAGTATCCTCGCGTCGAGTACAACATCGAGGGCAATCCCTTCGAGAATTACGCACCGTACGCCGAGGCCGTGCGGCCCGCGCAATGTACTCTGGTCCCCGACAGCCCCGACGCTTTCACCAGCAACCAGGGCTGGAACCTGGAAGCGGAAAGCGAGCGCCTCAAGCCAATCATCGACTGGCTGCACAGTCAGGGCTGCCGAGTGAGCCTGTTCATGGACCCGATCCTGGAACAGTTTCCGCTGGCTCGAAAGGTTGGCGCCGATCGCATTGAACTGTACACGGAGCCTTACGCGACGGCATTCGCGCAGGGCGAATACCACGCAGTGCTGGAGAGGTACGCTGGCGCGGCGCGAGTGGCGCGCGATCTGGGACTGGGAGTCAACGCGGGCCACGATCTGAACCGCGACAATCTGCCGGCATTCATGGAGGCCATCCCTTTCCTCGATGAAGTGTCGATCGGTCATGCGCTGATCGCGGATGCGCTGGAATTTGGAATGGCACGGACCGTGCAGTTGTACCTCGCGGCGATCTCGCCCTCCCGTTAGGATCGCGGTTGTTCCCCTCTTGCCGCTTGCGGCTTTGCGGTCTTCATCCCCGCTAAGCCGCAAGCGGCCGGAGCGCACAGTGTTGGCTGATGGCGGCGGAACACTGTAAGATACCTGTTTGAAGCTCCCGGTCCGCTCCTCGTCCACGAGGGTGCAGCATGTCATCCGATCCGCCCGTGAAGGAACCATCGCGCCCCGCGAAGATGGTCCCTCTGGGCAAATACGAGGTCCTGGCGCACGTCGCCACGGGCGGCATGGGAGCCATTTATCGCGCCCGCGACACCGAAACAGGACGTGAGGTCGCCCTCAAGGTTCTGAACCCCAAGATGGCGGAGCGGCCCGACGCCGTCCAGCGTTTTCACTCCGAGGCCCACAACGCTGCCCAGCTCCGGCATGAGAACATCGTCAGCGTTTTCGAGGTAGGCGAGATCAAGGGCGTCACCTACCTGGCCATGGAGTTCATCGACGGCATCGACCTCGCCGACCACATCGGCAAAAAGGGCCGGCTCGACATCGAGGAAGCCCGCCTCATTACCTTTCAGGCCGCCCGCGCGCTTCTTCACGCTTACAAACGTGGCATCGTTCACCGCGATATCAAGCCGTCGAATTTCCTGCTGATGCACAAGGAAGGCAAGCTCGTCGTCAAGCTCACCGACCTCGGGCTGTCGCGCCAGGTCGATGACGCGGAGTTTCGCGTCACGCGCGAAGGCTTCACCGTCGGCACCGTCGATTACATCTCACCGGAACAGGCACGCGACAGCCGTTCCGCCGACATCCGCAGCGACCTCTACTCGCTGGGCTGCACTCTCTACCACATGCTGACCGGACAGCCGCCCTTTTCCGACGGCGGACTCGGCGAGCGCATCTACAAGCACATGGAAGTCGAGCCGGCCGACGTCCGCGACCTTCGCCCTGAGATTCCCGCGTCGATGGCGCGCATTACTCAGCGCTTGCTCGCCAAGAAGCCGGAGGATCGCTACCAGACGCCGCGCGAATTGCTCCAGGCACTGACTCAGGCCGAGGAGCGTCTTCCCGACACCGCCCGCACAGCGCGCCCCAAGGCGATTCAGAAATCGGCGGGACCGCATGGCCCGCGTCAGAAACGAGAGGCCGCCTCCACGGAAGTCGAGACGCCGCGTGCAGCGGAACGGCCCGGTCCGCGCGTCAAGCAGAAAGAGACCGTCGCGGAACTGAAGAAACCTGCTCCTCCGAAGCCCGTCGCCAAGAAACCGCCCTCGAACCGTCTCGGGTGGCTGCTCGGCATTGGCGGCGGGGCTGTGTTGCTCGGCATTGTCGTCCTGATCATCGTTCGGCCCTGGAAGAGCGTCGCGCCCGAAAAGCAGGACGACCCTTCGGACGATAAGGGAGTTGTCATTCTTCCGCCCGACAAGAAGACACCGATCGATCCGATCACGAAGCCGCCTGGGCCGGACAAGGACCCGCCTGCGAAGACCTGGCCACCCCTGCGAGCCGACGCTCCCATCCTCGACAGGGACCGGCTGACGAAGACCTTCACCGAGGGATGGGAGGAGAAGCCAATCCCCGCGGAGTTACCCGTGTTCCGCGTCCGCCGTCAACCGGCGGCAGCAGGGCAGTATGCGTCTCTGGCCGCCGCCGCGAAGGCGATCCAGGAGAAGGGCGGCGTCGGCCCTCTCGGCGCCGAGCGTCTCTATGACGCCGTCATCGAGATCGAGGACAATGGGCCGCTGTATGAGACCTCCTTCGCCCTGACCGGCAAGAGCGTGCTGATCCGGGCGGCGGCCGGCTATCGTCCTCTGCTGTGCTGGGACGTGGACCGCGAACGCGAGAAACCGTTGCCTCCGTTGGTGTCGGTGCAGAATGGCCGGCTCGGGCTGGAAGGGCTGGAGATTGTCCTGCCCGCCTCGCGTCCTGTTTCCGACAGCCGGGCGGCGTTTGCTCGTGTCGTGGGAGGCGATTTCATGGCACGCCTCTGCACGTTCTCGGTCTCCGGTTCGCATCCCGCCGGTGTTGCCGTCGCCCGGCTCGAAGGCAGCGCGAAGGACGGCAAACCCGCTCGTTGCCGGCTCAGCCGCTGCCAGGCTCGGGGCGGCTCTCTCGTGGGACTCGACCTGGAATCCGGAGCGCGTCAGGTGTTAATCGACGACACCTTGCTGACAACCGGCAACATGCCGCTGCTCGACGTCCACGCCGCCAAGGGCGAGCGCGTCAAGTTGTCGCTTCTTCGTTCGACGCTCGTGAGCCGGGGCCTCGGCCTGCGCGTGCGTGCGGAGGAGGGAGCTTCGCTGCCAGCGGATACTTTCGAGGTCGATGCCTGGGATGTAGTGCTGGCGCGCGCGGGTCCGGGGCGCGAGGGCGTCATGGTCGAGTTGCCCGCGAAGATGCTTCCCGAGGCGATGCGCTGGCGTGCGACGAATTGCCTCTACACCGGCTGGAAGCAGCTCCTGCACGGTCCCCTCGACGTTGAGGGGACGGACACGACAGGGTGGGAACGGCGCTGGTCGTCGTTCGGGGTCGAACGCGCTCAGACTCTTGCCTGGCCGTTGGCGGCCTTCCCCGAATTGGCGGAAGTGTCGGACGCGGAATATGCCACGCATCGGACGCCGGGCGAACCGGTCGGCTTCGCCGCGACGTCCTGGCCCTGCCTCGCCGTCCCCGGCAAGGAGGATCCCGCGCTGACCATCGGCTGCCCGACGCATCTCTTGCCGACGGATCGCGAGCGCTGGGTTCAGTGGACCAGCCAGCGCTTCGTGACGCCTCCCGTCGAGTTGCTCAGTTCCTCTCCTCCCGCCATTCCCCCTGAGGCCGATGGGGTGTTCCAGGGCGATCGGCTCGACCTGACGGCGGGCGACCTCGGCGAGTACATCGAGCAGATGCCGCGCGTGCGCCGGCTCGCTCCGAAAGTGATCCTGCAACTCTACCGTTCGCCCCAGGGCATGGTGCGGGCCAGCACTCCCATCCGCGTGAAAGACCTCGATCTCGTCCTGGTGCTGGAGCCGCTCAAGAAGGGGATGGGCAAGGACGCGACAACCGAGCGTCTCGTCCTGTCGTCGGCGGCGACGCTGGTTCGCAACACCGGCGCGTTCATCGAAGTCGAGAACGGCAACCTCGATATTATCGGCGGCGAGATCAAGTCGTTGGACTTCACGAACCTCATCAAGATCAAGGGCGGCTCGTTGCGTTTGCACGACGTCCGCCTGACCGGCCCGGTCAACGCGCTGCCGACCTTCGAGGGACTGATTCACTTTCAGGGCGGCGAGCCGGCTCGTAAGAAGGAAGGGCGGGAGCGCACCCCGATACTGTCGATCAACGAATCGGTCCTGGTTTCGGGCCGCTCGGGCATAGCCGTGCAGGGCAGCGCCCGCGTGCGGGTCGTTCAAAGCGTCATCGTCGCCGGGCTGGACGCCATCGACCTCGAACCGGGACTCGAAAAGCGTCCCAAGATGAATCTCTCCTGCTCGCTTGAGAATGTGACGGTTGCGGCTGCGCAGTCGGTTGTCCGCCTGGGCAAGATGCCAGGGACGACCCCGCCGGAGGAGCCAATCGTGATTCACACGCGCTCCTGTGCCGTTCTCAATCCCTTCGGCGGCAAGGCGGGGCTGCTGCTGAGCGAGCCGGAATCGCTGCAACGCGGGGGGCTGCTCTGGCAAGGAGACCAGGACGTTTTCGACCGCCGGCTGCACTTCGGCGCAGCGACACCCCGGACGATCCCAGACAAGGCCGAGGGACTCGCGGGCTGGACTGCCCTGTGGGGAGCGGGCGGAGCGCGCCGCGCAACGCTCGGGTTCGCTCATCCGAATAAATTCGACGCGGACCGCTGGCCCCTGGAGAGACTGGCCCTGTCGGCGCCGGGCCGTCCCGATGAGATGCGTGGCCTTGGCGCCGACCTTCAGAAGCTCGGCATTCTGCGCAAGCCTCGCTGACGAGAGACTGAATGCGCTTCGCACTGGTGGGCAACGACGCGGATGGTGTGGAACTGGCCCGCGCCCTGATGGCGACGGGCCGGCACGAGTTCCTCTACGCGGTCGATGCCGCACTCGACGCGGTCAAGCAAGTCCGCGATCTCGAAGAAGTCCTCGCTGACCCGGCGGTCGAGGCCGTCCTCATCGCCAGCCGGCTCGACCGCCGCGCCGCTCACCTGCGGCGGGCCATGCAGTCCGAACGGCTTGTGATGTGTTTGCATCCTTCCGACACGCAGCCGGACGGGGCCTATGAAGCCGGCATGCTCCAGCAGGACACGCGGCGAATCTTGCTGCCGGTGATGCCCGACGCTTTCCATCCTGCCATTCTTCGTCTCGTGGAACTGCTCTCGCCCGCAGTCCTCGCTCGCCTGCCGGATCACTCCAACTCCGCTCCCGAGACAGGCATCACGCTGCCGAGGCAGGCGGAAGGGGAGGGACGCTTCGCGGCAGTCGAGGCATCCTCCCGGCTCCCCGGCATTTCTCATCCGGGCGTGCAGACCCTGGATCATCCATCGCAAGAGGCGCGACCCGATCTCGGCGAACTGAAGTTGATCGAGGTCGAACGCTGGTCGATGGCTGAGGTACTGCTGGCGACCGACCTGGCCGGCGCTTCGCCCTGCCTGCCCGGCTGGGACGTGCTGCGGGCGATCGGAGGAGAGATAGCCGAGGTGTCGGCCCTGACGTGGGGAGAGACGCTCGAACCTGGCTTGCCCATCCTCCTGACGGGACGGTTCATCAAGGCAGGACTGCTGCAAGGGTGCTACCTTCCGCGTCAGGCCGAGGATCGACTTCGTCTGCGCGTACTGGCAAGTCAGGGCAGCGCGGAACTGCTCTTTTCGCGAGGAAGCCGGGGGCCATCGTCTCTGTCGTGGCAAGGACACGATGGCACGAGGCACGAAGAAAGCTGGGACGCCTGGGACACCTGGCCCGCCCTCGTCGATATCATCGAAGACGTCCTGGTGGTGGCCCGCACCCGGCCGAACGGACGGACCGACGGACTTGCCCTTTCATGGCAAAACTCGGTTCGCTGTCTCGAACTCGACGATGGCGCGCGCCGCAGTGTGCAGAAGCGGCGCGTCGCGCAGATGGACTATCCGGAAGCGTCCGAGGAAGTGACCTTCAAGGGGACGATGACGCTGGTCGGTTGCGCTCTGCTGTGGGTGATTATCCTGCTGGTCATCCTGTCGCGCTGGGTCTCCTGGCTTGGCTGGGCCATTGGGCCGGTGCTGGGCCTCTTCCTGTTGATGCAGCTCTTCCGCTGGATCATTCCCGCGCTGGACTCAGAGAAAACGAAGGAGACGAAATCATGATGAAGCCTCTGTCGGCCCTGCTCGTCCTCTCTGCCGTGCTGCTGGCTCTCGCTGCGTTTGCCCCCGAGGAGCCGAAGAAGGCAGAGCCGGCCGTGCCGGTGCAACGCTCGGTCGAATGCCGCTGGAGCAAGGGGGCGATCACCATCGATGGCCGTATCGACGAGAAAGCCTGGGAGAGCGCCGTCGCCATCAAGGATTTCGTCGTCTACTGGCAGAAGCGAAAAGCCAAGACAGCGACGACGGCCCGCTTGCTCTGGGACGATCGCGGTCTCTACTTCGCTGCCGAGATGGAGGACAGCGACCTCTACGCTCTAGGGAAGCAGAAGAATGGCGAAATCTGGAACGACGACGTTTTTGAACTGTTCTTCAAGCCGGGCGGCGAGGGAGTGAAGGGCCGGCACTATTACGAGTTCGAGATCAACGCCCTCAACACGCAACTGGAGTTGTTTCTGCCTGCGCGCGGCGCCGGCGGCTATTACCGTTTCGGTCCCGAGACGAAACTCGGCATGGAGTCCGCAGTGAAGTTGCGCGGCACCCTGAACAACTGGAAGGACAAGGACGAGGGCTGGACGGTCGAGGGACGAATCCCGTGGACGGCCTTTGAGGCGACCGGCGGCAAACCGAAGCCGGGCGACAAGTGGCGCTTCGCGCTGTGCCGCTACGACTATTCCACCGCGTTCGAGCAGCCCGAACTGTCCTCGACAGCGCCGCTGACGGCCCCGAATTTCCATCAGTACGAGGATTACGGCGAGCTGGTCTTCGTCGGCCAGGAGTGATTGGTCGCGCTCAAAGTGAAACGCCGCGAGGTTCGGCGGGGTACATTCGCGCAGGAGGCGAGCATGACCCTGGCGAGGTCTCTGGGTTGGTTTCTCGCGGCTCGCTGGCGCTTTCAGAGGCTGCGCGGCTCCTATCTGCTCGCGTTTCAGGACCATCACGCTCACAAGATCGTGTCCCATGCGATAAGGCGATCCCCGTTCTATCGGCGTCTGTTCGCGAATCACCATCCCGCCGAGTGGAAGAGTCTGCCGACGATCGACAAGAGCGCCATGATGGCCTCTTTCGACACGTTCAACACCCAGGGCGTCGCGCTCGCCGAGGCGATGGAGGTGGCGATCCGCGCGGAGAAGGATCGCGACTTCCATCCGACAATTCGCGGGCTGACGGTCGGCCTGTCGTCGGGGACGTCGGGGCATCGCGGTCTGTTCCTGGTCAGTCCGGATGAACAGGCCGCGTGGGCGGGGACCTTGCTCGCCCGGCTTCTGCCCGGCTTCCGCAGACGTGGCTATCGCATCGCTCTCTTTCTGCGCTCGAACAGCAACCTCTACGAGAGGCTCGGCGGGTGCTGGCTTCGCTTTCGCTATTACGATCTGATGACGCCGCTCGACGAGGCGATCAGCGCTCTGAACGTGGAGCCGCCCGACTTCCTTGCCGGTCCGCCGTCGCTGCTCGGCTTCCTCGCCGACGCTTTTGAGGCGGGAGAGTTGCGTGTCCGTCCCGAGTGGCTCGTCTCTGTCGCGGAGGTGCTGGAGCCGCAGGACGAACAGCGTTTGAAGGCCGTCTTCGGCGTGCCGGTGTTGCAGATCTATCAATGTACCGAGGGGCTGCTCGCCGCAAGCTGTCATGCGGGATCGCTGCATCTGCAAGAGGACCTCGTGGCTGTGCAGATGGAACCGCTCGCCTCTTCCTCCCCTCCCCCCCGCTTCGGGGGAGAGGGGTTGGGGGGTCCTCTGTCTTGCTCCCCTCGCCCCCGCTTCGGGGGAGAGGGGCTGGGGGGTGCGAGGTCGTGCTACCCGCGCCCCCGCATCGGGGGAGAGGGGCGGGGGGGTCCTGTGGAGTGCTCCCCACGCCCCCCCAT
>JBBRIK010000058.1:0-11158 GCA_038221045.1 Gemmatales bacterium | reverse complement strand
AAGCCGGAACTGCAAAAGCTGCACAACCAGCCGATCCCCGACTCGTTCATTGCCGGCAAGCGCTTCGCCTTCATGTCAACCTTCACCAAGGAGAAGCCGAAGGTCCTCGGCACGCAGCGCAAATTCTCGCGCCACGGCAAGCACGGCACCTACGTCTCGGACTGCCTGCCTTACACCGGCACCATCGCCGACGACATCACCATCGTTCGCTCGCTCGCCACGAACGTCTTCAATCACGGACCGGCGAAGTTCTTCGTCAACACCGGCTCGCCGCAGTTTGGCCGGCCGTCGATGGGGGCCTGGGCGACCTACGGCATCGGCAGCGAGGCGAAAGACTTGCCGGGGTTCGTCGTCCTTCAGTCCGGGCCGCGTGGGCCGCGCGGCGGAACGCCTCTCTGGGGGTCCGGCTTCCTGCCGTCGTCCTACCAGGGCGTTCCCTTCCGCAACACCGGCGAGCCGATCCTCAACCTTGCGACTCCCCAGGGCATCGGGGCCGACCGCCAGCGTGACGCCCTCAACGCCATCAAGGAACTGAACGAGGCAAGGCTGGACGCCACCGGCGATCCCGAGATTGCGACGCGCATCTCGCAGTACGAGATGGCCTATCGGATGCAGACGTCCGCTCCCGATTTGATCGACGTCTCCAGGGAGAGTGCGGCGACACTGAAGCTCTATGGGGCCACGCCCGGCAAGCCATCGTTCGCGAACAACTGTCTGCTGGCGCGGCGGCTCGTCGAACGCGGCGTTCGCTTCATCCAACTGTATCACACCGACTGGGACCATCACGGCGGTGCCAGCGCCGACCTCGGCAAGGCCCTCGATCAGGTGACGCGCGAGGTGGATCAGCCCTGCGCCGCGCTGGTCAAGGACCTCAAGTCGCGCGGTCTGCTCGACGATACTCTGGTGATCTGGGGTGGCGAATTCGGACGGACGCCGATGGGTGAGCCGCGCGATACGATTGGCCGCAATCATCACATCGAGGCGTTCACCATGTGGATGGCGGGCGGCGGAGTGAAGGGCGGCTTCGACCTGGGCAAGACCGATGAGTTGGGCTATGCCGCCGTCGAGGACCGCGTTCACGTCCACGACTTGCAGGCGACGATCCTGCACCTGCTCGGACTCGACCACACGAAGCTGACGTATCGCTTCCAGGGACGCGATTTTCGTCTGACGGATGTTCACGGGAACATAGTGAACAAGCTGCTGGTTTGAAGGGGCAGGGGTTCACACCTGGGTGGACGACCAGAGGGATCCACCAGGCGGACGACCAGGGGATCCACCAGGCGGACGACCAGAGGGATCCACCAGGCGGACGACCAGAGGGATCCACCAGGCGGACGACCAGAGGGATCCACCAGGCGGACGACCAGAGGGATCCACCAGGTGGACGACCAGGGGTTTACACCCCTGGCTATTAACGTTCGCCCCTTCAGGGCTGAAGACAAGAAAGACCAGGATCGCCCGAGAACCAGGGGTTTACACCCCTGGCAATTGACTGCCGCCCCGTTGGGGCTGAAGACCCGCCCCAACGGGGCGACCGTCAATAGCCAGGGGTGTCAACCCCTGGTCGGGAAACCAGGGGCTTACGCCACCTGGCTATTGGCTGCCGCCCCGTTGGGGCTGAACCCTCGCCCTGAAGGGGTGCCCGTCAATAGCCAGGGGTGTCAACCCCTGGCGGGTCTCGCCACATTACAGCGAGCGCAGGAACTCCCCGAACGGCTTGCCGACCTCGGGGTGCTTCAAGGCATAATAGACTGTTGCCTTGAGGAAGCTCAGCGGATCACCTGTCGTCAGCCACTGCCCCTCGATCTCATGGACGAGCACGCGATTCGACTTGCACACCGTCGCCAGCGCATCCGTCAGATACAACTCGTTGCCCTTCCCCAGCGCAGTCGTCTCCAGCGCCTCCACGACACGCGGCGTCAGCACGAATCGGCCCAACTGGGCCAGCAGCGACGGGGCCTTCCCCGGTTCCGGTTTCTCCACGATGGATGCCATCTCCGGCGGGTTGGTCCCCGGCTTCAGGGCGACGATGCCGTACTTCTTCGTCTCCTCGCGCGGCACCGCCTGGGCGGCGATCACGGCGCTGGGCTGATGCTTCTCGTACAGTTCGATCAACTGCTTGCAGCCGGGTACGTCCGAAAGGACGAGATCGTCGCCGAACATGAACACGAACGGCTCATCCTTGCCGAGGAAGCGGCGGGCGGCCAGCAGGGGCGTGCCATTGCCGTAGGGCAGGTGCCGGCCCTGACGCACCATCGCGATATTCGCCATCTTCGGCAAATCCTGAATCATCTTCAGCAGTTCGGGCTTCTTCTGCTCTTGGAGGTGAATCTCCAACTCGCGCGTGCTGTCGAAGTGGTCGGCGATCCCCTGCGAGCCGGGGCGAGTCACGAGGATGACGTCCTCAATGCCGGAAGCGACGGCCTCCTCGACGAGATACTGCACGATGGGCCGATCGACGATCGGGATCAGCTCCTTGGGCAGCACCTTGGTCGCGGGCAGGAAGCGCGTGCCGAAGCCCGCGACGGCGATTACCGCTTTTCGGATCTTCATGGGGGGTATTCTCAATAGAGACAAAGAGCGCCACGCCGCAAGCGGCAAGACATCAGGTTCGCCGTACTCGATCCTGAATGAAGTACACCGCCGCTCCCGTGAGGACGACGGCGATTCCGAACAGCGCTTCCTCGGTCTGTTTGTAGAACATGTTGCCCAGGATCAAGGCGGGCAACAGGACTTACAGTGCGGTAACGACCGGATAGCCGATACAGCGATAGGGACGCTCGACGTTCGGTAGTTTCCAGCGGAAGACGAAGATCGACACGACCGCCATCGTCTCGAAAATGACCGCGCCGAACATCGCCAGCTCGGTCAGGATGTCGAAGTGGTCCTTTTTCGAGTCGAGCCAGCCGCTTTCCGTTCCCACGCCGACGCCGAGGACCAACAGGCAGGACCATGCTGCCAGGACGATGATAGCCAGGGCGGGAGTTTTGTAGCGCGGATGGACTGCCCCCAGGGCGCGCGGAGCCAGGCCGTCCTCACTCATGGCGTAGAGCAATCGCGGCCCCACCAGCAGATTGCCATTCAGCGCGCCAAAGACGGAACACATCACCGCCGCCGCCGCCACCAGGACGCCGACGGACCCAAGAAGGTGCCGGCAGAAGCCGATGGCCACCGTCGTGTCGGGCAGGTTGCCCGCCTTCATCGCTCGCATCTCGTCCCGGCTCAGCACCAGCGAGTAGGACAGGTTCACCAGCAGATACAGGACGATGACGATGCTCGTCCCGGCCAGCAGGGCGATGGGGAGGTTCCGCTGCGGGTTCTTCACCTCGCCCGCGATCGGGGCGATGTTCATCCAGCCGTGATAGGCCCACAGGACCGCCAGCAGGGCCGACGCGAAGCCGGGCAACAACTGAAGCGACCAGTCCTCCGAGTCCGGCCACAGAGGCGTCAGCCGTGAGGCGTCGGGAGCAACAGGCTGCTGCTCCGTGCCGGCCGGCAATAGCTGCCAGGCAACGAAGGGCAGCACGATCAGGAACGTCAACGAGCCGATCTTGACGATGGTGATAAACAGCTGCACGGCCCCGCCCCAGCGGACCCCGCGGACGTTGATCCAGGCCAGGAACGCGATGACGCCGACCGTGAGAAAGCGTTGCGGCCAGTAACTGAGATAGGCTGCCGTGTTCGGAGCGGCCTCGATCAACAGGTCGCGCAGAGCCAGGGTGAACATGGTCGCCAGGGCCGCGATGGAGCCGGAGCGGATCAGGAAGAAGTCCACCCAGCCCCACAGGAAGCCGAACAGCCGGCCATAGCCCTCGCGGAGGAAGACGTAGTTGCCGCCCGCTCGCGGATAGAGAGTCGCCACCTCGGCATAGGCCAGCGCCCCCATCAAAGCCAGCAGCCCGCCGGCGATCCAGACGAGAGCGACCAGGCCGAAAGTAGGCACATTCTCGGCCACAAGCTGCGGTTTTTTGAAGATGCCCGAGCCGATGACAGTACCGGCGACGATGGCCGTCGCCACGAACGGCCCCAGCGCGCGCGGCAGAGACGAAGCGGAAGAATCAGAGGGAGTGTCCATGATGGCACAGTCTAGAGCAAACCGGCCACGGACGAAAGAGGATCCCGGCCTGATAGGCTAGCGGCATGGCGTAAGCGTGCCGGTTGCTTTGCTCCTGAACCGGCACACTGACGCCGTGCCGCTCGCCTCGGACATACTTTTGGGAATTTCGCATGACCTACGAAATCGGGCTGAACAGAGTGTGGACATGCTGCCGATACAAGGCGGAGTGAGGGATGGAGGGCTTCAGGATAACTTATTTCAAAAAAGTTGACGGAATTGCCTCCAAGTCGTCTTGGATAGAAAGCCTATCCGATCTACACTCTTACTGACTTCAGTCGTGAGGATCGCGCTGACGGTCTTTCAGAGGGTCGATTCCACGAGGCGGATTGCTCCCGCGCCATGAGGGCGGCTTAACTTTCCAGGGAATGCAAAGAGACGTCTCAGACCACGAGGCCACCTTTACGATGAGCGTTTCGGAAGTCGAGGGGTCCCTCTCCCCCACCGCAGACTGGCACGACGAGGAACCTCCAGGTAGATCGCGTCGCCATCCACTCTGGCAAAGCGTCCCCGATCACCAGTGGGACGACTGGCGCTGGCAATCCCAGAACGCCATCCGCTCCGTCCGTCAACTCCGCAATCTGCTTCGCTTCACGCCGGAGGAACTCGAAGCGATCGGAGCGCTCGAGGCCGAGTACAAGCTCGCCATTCCTCCCTACTACTTCTCCCTCATCAACCCGGACGATCTCCACGATCCGATTCGGCTTCAGTCGGTGCCTTCGCCGCTGGAGCACGAGAATCCGTCGGGCTATGAGTTGGAAGACCCGCTCGAAGAGGACAAGGACTCGCCCGTCCCTGGGCTGACGCATCGCTATCCCGATCGCGTCCTGCTCGTGGCGACCCACGTCTGCACCATGTACTGCCGTTACTGCACGCGCAAGCGGGCGACGATGGTACGCGGCGGCTGGGACGCCATAAGCCGTGACGACGAGCGCATGATCGAGTACATCCGCGATCATCCCGAGGTTCGCGACGTCATCGTCTCCGGTGGTGATCCGCTGACGCTGCCCATTCCCCGGCTGCGTTTCTTCCTCGAGAACCTGGCGGCCATTCCGCATGTGGACGTCATTCGCGTCGGCACTCGGATCCCCGTAACGCTACCACAACGTCTCTACGATCCCGAGTTGCTCGGGTTGCTGTCGTCGGTCGAGAAGGTGTGGATTCAGACGCACTTCAACCACGCTCGCGAGATCACACCCGAGGCGGCCCGCGTCTGCAAGTCGCTGCTCCGAGGCGGCATGCCGATCAACAACCACACGGTCCTGCTCAAGGGAGTCAACGACTCGCTCGATACGATGCGCGACCTGATGCGGGCCTTGCTTCGCATCAAGGTTCGGCCTTACTACCTGTTCCACTGCGATCCGGTAATCGGTGCCGGCCACTTCCGCACGTCGGTGTGGAAGGGCATGGAGATCATGGAGGGGCTTCGCGGGCATATGTCCGGCCTGGGGGTGCCTACCTACGTCGTCGATGCCCCGCACGGCGGCGGTAAGATTCCGCTGATGCCGAACTATCTGGTGTCGATGTCCGACGACGCGGTCGTCCTGCGCAACTACGAGGGTATGCTTGTCCGCTATCAGTCCGAGGACAAGCCGCCGCAAGTGAAGCAAGAAACGCCAGCCCGTCCTTCGCGCAATGGCAAACCGCGGAAGAAGAAGGCTCAGAGCGTCAGTTCCCTGATGAGCGGATCGCCAACGGCACTGATCCCGGAGAACAACGAGCGCATGGGAAGGCGGTCAGCCAGGAACAAATCGGTCGCTCATGATGCAGGCGCGGAAGGCAGCTGCGGCACGAACGGCGGCTGCGGGGGAGGGAGCGCCCATCCCGTCGAACCCGAGGCAGCGCCGGGACACTCGTTTCCGCTGCGTGTCGTCTCACACAACGGCTGCGGACCTGAAGTGACGGATGGTTAGTGGCATGGTGTCTTGCCGCTTGCGGCTTAGCGGGAAGGAAGACCGCTAAGCCGCAGGCGGCAAGACACGTCCTTTCCTCGAAGGTCTCACGGATGAGAATTGGCATCACCTGTGATCTGAAGACCTCCGTTCCCCCTCCACTCGCGAACGCTCCGCTGCCGGACGACTGGCAGGAAGAGTACGACGATCCCGCGACCATCGAGTCCATCGCCGCCGTGCTTCGTGGTCTGGGCCATGAGGTTCGTGTCCTGGGAGACGGACCGGAACTTCTGCGACAACTCCTGACCGATCCGCCCGATTTTGTCTTCAACCTCGCGGAGGGACATGGCATCAGCCGTTCGCGCGAGGCGCGCGTGCCGGCCGTCCTCGACATGCTCGCCATTCCGTACACCGGCTCCGATCCGTTGACCCTGGCGGTCACCCTGGACAAGAGCATCGCCAAGCTCCTGGTGGCGGGTTACTGTCCCTCCCTGAAGGTGCCGGCGGGGGTCGAGATCGCTCCCGGACAGAGTTGCAGTAGCCATCCCGACTTTCCGCTCATCGCCAAGCCGGCGTGGGAGGGTTCGAGCAAGGGCATTCGCGGCACCTGTCTGGTTCGTCGTGAGGAGGAACTCGCTCCGATCGTGGCGGAGTTGCACCGCGATCATCGCCAGCCAGCATTGCTTGAGGAGTTCATCGAGGGTGAGGAGTTGACCGTCGGCGTCGTCGGCAACACCCATCCCGAAGTGATCGGCATCATGCGCGTCGTTCCCCTGGCATCCGATCCGTCGCAGCCGTTCCTCTACAGTCTGGAGGTCAAACGCGATTGGCAACGGCGAGTCCGCTACGACGCTCCCGCCTATCCGGCCGAGGTACTCGCCCAGATCGAGAGGGCCTCTCTTGAAGCGTATCGCGCCCTGGGCTGCCGGGACATTTGTCGGATCGACTTCCGGTTGCATCCGCAGCGCGGCCTGTTCTTCCTGGAGGCCAATCCGCTGCCGGGACTCAATCCGGAATCGAGCGATCTGGTGTTCCTCGCTCGCCTGGCCGACTGGACTCATCCCTTACTGATTCGCCGGATCTTTGAGGAAGCGCTTCTTCGTACTGGTCAGTCATCCGTTGCCCGTTGCCCGTTGCCCGTTGCCCGTTGTCAGTCGCCCGTTGCCGGACAAGAGAGAGATCCCTTTCAGAACGGTCCCCAGGACGCTGCATCAACAACTGGCAACTGACAACTGGCAATCGAGGAAGAGATGTCGCACGTCCTGGTCCTGTACAATCAACCTGTGCTGTCAACGGACCATCCCGAGGCGGAGTCGGAAGCCGAGGTGCTGCTGACCGTCAAGCATGTTTCGGAGGCGCTCGCGGCCGCCGGCTATCGTGTCAGCCGGCTCGGAATCGGACGCGATCCCGCCCACCTGGTCCGTGATGTCCGAAAAACGAAAGCGGACGTCGTCTTCAATCTCTTCGAGGGCGTCCCCGACAAGGGCGAGTCGGAACCGTGCGTGGCCAGCATGCTCGAATGGCTCGATATGCCCTTCACGGGGTCGTCGGCCTGTGTCCTCAGCCTGGCTCGCGACAAGCCCCTGACCAAACTGGTGCTGCGAGGAGCGGGTCTGCCTACACCGGATTTCCTGACGGTCGAGACGGCGAATGATCCGCGTTTGCGTCAGGGGCCGGAGCGGTTACACTGGCCGTTGATCGTCAAGCCGGCCGACCATGACGCCAGCGTCGGCATCGAACAGGCCAGCGTTGTCACGACGCCGGCCCAACTGGAACGGCAAGTGAAGTCCGTGCTGGCGCGCTTTGACGGCCGAGTACTCGTCGAAGAGTACGTCGCCGGGCGAGAACTGACGGTGGGCGTCATCGAGACGCGGCAGGAGATCGCTGCGGAGCACGGCGTCCGGCACGCGAGCTTCTGGCGGCTGGCCCTGCCGGTATCGGAGTTCGAGTTCGAGCCAACGGAGGACCGCTGGCCGATCGTGACCTATGACTCGAAGTGGTCGGTGGCCTCGTCGGAGTTCACCCTGACGCCCTATCGAGAAATCGCGGACGTTCCGGCCGCCCTGAGCGAGCGACTGAGAACTCTCGCGATGCAAGCCTTCGGCGTGCTGGGATTGCGCGACTACGGGCGGATCGACTTTCGCCTGGACAGCGATGGCCAGCCCTTTATTCTGGAAGCGAACCCGAACCCCGACATCAGCCCGACGGCCGGGCTGGCGGGCGTCCTGCGGGGAGTGGGGTTCACGTTCCGCGATTTCGTCGATGGGCTGGTAGGTCAGGCGCTGGCTCGCAATCGCAGAGGACTTCGAGGATCGGCGACCGCGTGAGGAGAAGACCATGCTCGGCAGCTTACCCGTTCTGAATCTGTCGGAAGCGAAATTCGACTGCATCTTCGGCCGCGGTTGCGACGGCATCTGCTGTCAGAAGGGCAAACCCCCCGTGACCGTGGACGACATCGCGCGCATCGACGCCGCCCTCTCCAAGGTGCTGCCTCATCTGCGCGAAGACGCGCGCAAGAAGATCGAGAAAGGGGGCTATCTGAGCAATTGGCGCAAGGGCAGCCAGCCGACGCTGCGCGTGTCGAAGGGGTGGTGCGTCTTCTTCAACAAGGGCTGTGTGCTGCACAAGGTCGGCATGGCCGAGGGCGACAGCTTCAAATACAAGCCCGTCGTCTGCGCCGTCTTCCCCCTGGACGTGGCGGACAACGGCCAGTGGTACATCCGCCAGCACGGCTACCTGCACGAGCCCTGGGACCTGTTCTGTCTCAATCCCAACGCCAGCCCGCGCCTCGCCACGGAATCCATGAAGGATGAGCTGGCGCTGGTCGAACGGGTCTCCCAAAGAAATGATGAATGATGAATGATGAATGATGAATGGAAGACAAGACATATGCCTTTCATTCATCATTCATCATTCATCATTCATCATTTCCCAAACGCTCGCCGATACAGCTGTTCGATCACATTCTGGGCCTCGTTCCAGAAACGAGTCCGCGCCAGGCGTTCGAGTTGATCGATGGTCTGCTCCGTCCGATCACGCTGCGGGCCATCCGCGAAAGGGATGTTGGCCCGGCGGAAGAGCGGATCGTCGCGCAGAGCGTACAGCGGAATGGCCGTGCTGTTGTCGAGATAGCGGCCGGAAAGCTGCATGCCGACGACCAGATGCGTCTCGAGATCGACGATCGGCGAGCCGGCCGTGATGCCGAGGGGGGCCGCGTCGTGGCGCAGGAAGGGGACGTTCGAGAAGCGGAATTCGCCGCGCAGCAGGCCAGGCTGAACGCGCTTGACGTTATAGACGTCGCGGAAGATACGGGCGACGATTTCCGGCTCGTTGCGGCGAGCGTCGCGAATCGGGTAGCCGGTCAGATAGACGGGCCGATTGTTGAGGTTGTTGTTGAGCAGCGCCGGATTGCCCAGCAGAGGCATCGGCGTCGGACTGTGGCCATTGAGCTGCGGACTCTCGACTTCGAGCAGGGCGAGGTCGTAGGTCGGGTGGATGCCGAAGACGCTGCGGACGCGGCAGCCGGCCGTCGAGACCTTCTGATAGTCGGAGCGATAGTCCATCCAGGTCGAGATGCCGGGACGGAACTGCCAGGAGTCGCCGTTGAACTCGGCGAACAACTCGGCGTTGCGGCGCGTGGTGAGCAGCAGATTGTCGGTGACGAGGAAGCCGGTGCCGGCCCAGTCGAGTTCGGGATGGCCGAGCAGTTCGATTCGGCCGACGCCGCGCTGCGTCATTTCGATGTCTTCGCGCTGATCCTCGAGGATGTTCCAGAAAGGCGGCACGCTGGCGAGCCGATCGTCCTGGACGGTGAGGCTGGGCCTGCCGTAGAGCAGCAGGACGGTTTCGAGTCCGATGACTTCTTCATTGGTCAGATCGTTGTTGTTGCGGATGAGCCGGTCGAGAGCGTTGGCGCCAGCTTCGAGGAGGAGGCCGATCGCTTCGCGCTGCTGTCCGCGATCCGGTTCGCCGGCGGTGCGGCCGAACTCGAGCGAGGAGCGGCTGGCCTCTTCGGTGGCGGTATCGCTGACGCGGCCCTCCGGAGTGGTCTGTCCCTCTTCGCGGATGGCCCGGCGAACGGCTGCGCGGAGATGCGGGGGTTCTTGCCAGCCCTTGAGTTCCTGCCGGTCGCGGGCGACCATGTGCAGCACATCGTCGAGGCGGTCGGTGAAGGTATCGCGAGTCCTTTGCACGAGCACGTTTTTCCTATCCATGGCAGCGAGCCTCCTGAGGGGTAGCGGACAGATGCCGCAACGAAGTACAATCTCGGCGCGAAGGCGTACTGAAAAGGGAGTGCGACGGAGGAAGCTGAGAGAGGAGGAGAGGCAGCCGGGGTCAGCGTTCCTGCGCGTACCCGACTGAAGCGATTCAGCGTCCCTGCCCATCGACTCCGGGATTCAGAACGATGTCCTGTCACCGAGAGACGAGTCTGGGAAATATGGTATAGCGAGGAAAGCTGATGTCAAGAAAAAGTTTGCGCAGGTGAGGAAGGAAACCGCCCCCTCGTCTCCCTCGTTCCCACGCTCTGCGTGGGAACGGCTTCTTCGACGCTCTGCGTCGCGTCACTTCGGAAGACGCTCTGGCTCCTCTGCGTTCGTAAGGCGACGCAGAGCGTCGAAGAGCGCGTTCCCACGCAGAGCGTGGGAACGAGGAACCCCCCTCTCCCCCGCAAAGCCGGGGGCGAGGGGAGCCAGGCTAATCACTTCCCCGGCGGTAGCCAGACCTTCTCGAACACCCCGTTCTCGACCATCTGCGTCGTGGCCCGTGACAGCGTCAGCAGCAGCGGCCCATCCTGGCGATGGCTCATCAATAGAGCGCCCGCCTTGCCCACCGCCTCTGGAAATCGGCCCGCTTCCAGCTCGTCGAGGGCCGCTTCCGATTCGCGGAAAAAAGTCTGCCGTTCCGCCGTCGAGGCAACTTCCACCTCGAACAGATCGACCGGGGCGTCGATGTTGACGACGCGAGTCTTGACGACCCGGCGAGCGATCAGATCCGCGCCGAGTCCCTCGCGGGTGACCTTCGTCACCAGGAGCCGGCAGCGCAGATACTTGGTCAGTCCCTGCACCCGGCTGGCGAGGTTGACGGTGTTGCCGAGCGGGCCGTACTTGAACTTGAAGCTGGAGCCGGTGTTGCCGACCTGGGCCGGCCC
>JBBRIK010000057.1:0-11229 GCA_038221045.1 Gemmatales bacterium | reverse complement strand
TATCTGAATCCCGGTCCCGAGGTGGAGGCGGCTTATCGCAAACTGCAGCGCGAATATGTCGCCCTCTGCGATCGCCTGGCCGACAATCGCGATGTGGAGCCAGTGACGCGCGACGGCGAACGCATCGAGCTGCTGGCCAACGTCAACGCCGCCGCCGACGCTGTGCTCGCCGTCAATGCCGGCGCCTCGGGAGTGGGTCTGTATCGCACGGAATATCTGTTCCTGACGCACCCCACCGTACCCGATGAAGAGGAGCAACTGGCCGCCTATCGTCAGGTGATCGAGTCGGCCCCGAACAAGCGAGTGACCATCCGCACGCTCGATCTCGGCGGCGACAAGCAAGTGCCTTACTTCGATCATCATCGCGAGTCGAACCCGTTCATGGGCTGGCGCTCCATCCGTCTGACGACGGCCTATCCGGAGTTCTTCCAGACGCAACTGCGAGCGATCTTGCGGTCGAGCGTTCACGGCGAGGTGAGCATCCTGTTTCCGATGATTAGTACGCTGGAGGAAGTGCATCGGCTCAAGCGGATGGTTCGGCGCACGATCCAGGATCTCAAGCGCGACCGCGTGCCGATCGCCGCGAACATCCCACTGGGCATCATGATCGAGGTGCCGGCGGCGGCGGTGTGCATCGACGCGCTGCTCGACGAGGTCGATTTCGTGTCGATCGGCTCCAATGATCTGACGCAATACCTGATGGCTGCCGACCGCGACAATCCTAAGGTGGCCCACCTGTGCGAGCCATTCAGCCCGGCCCTGATGCGCATTCTGAAGCACGTCATCGAGACGTGTGTCGAGCGCAACAAACCGGTGACGCTGTGCGGGGAAATGGCAGGCCGACCGCGCTGTCTGCTGCCCCTATTCGGCATGGGCCTGAAGAGCCTGAGCATGAGTCCCGCGTTTGTGCCGCAGATGAAGGAGATCATCAGCAAGCTGACGCGCGCGGAATGCCGGCAGGTGACCGACTGCGTGATGCGCATGAAGACGGTCGGCGAGATTCGCGGCTATCTGACGCGCAAGGTGAAGCAACTCTGGCCCGACGTGCATCTGCTCGACGTGACGCATTGAGTTCTTGCCGCTCGCGGCTTTGCAGAGGAATGCGAAGCCGCAAGCGGCAAGAGATCATCTTGTAGTGATCGCAACCTTATCGACGCCGTTCCACTCGTATCCATGCGGATTCCAGTCGATGACGCCATCGAGCGGCTGAGTCCGGCCCAGGGCGTCGGTGGCCCGCGACCAGATACGGAACGCACCCTTCCCGAATGACGTCCGCAGCGACCACGGCACCCATGCGAACGGGCTGGACCACTTTCCCAGCGTCGCTCGATTCCACGTCTTGCCGTCGTCGCACGACACCTCGACACGATCAATGGCCGCCTCGCCATCGTTGAACGCCACGCCGCGAATCGTCACCTCGCGGTCGGCCCCGACGATGCCCGCCTCCGCGGGCGACATGATGAGACTCATCACCTTCATGCGCCAACTGGGATTGCTGTTCTCGTAGGTGAACTCGAACTTCTCGCCGGGCTTGATCCGCTGCTTTGGCGTGCGATACTGCGGGATCTGGAAGTGGTTGTTCGTCTCGTCCTTCTCGAAGCGCAGCCGGGACAGCCATTTCAGATGCATCGTCCCGTAGAAGCCGGGCGTCACCAGGCGGACCGGACCTCCGTGGACGGCGGGCAGCGGCTGGCCGTTGAGCTGAAAGGCAAGGATCGACTTCTTGAGTACCTCGTCGAGCGGCAGGCTATGCTCGAAGTCGGGCTTGCCAGGGGCGACGGCCGGGTCACGGCCCTCAGCGGCGACGAAGCGAGCCGTGCGGTCTATCCTGACGGCGTGCTTTTCCAGGATGGTCGAGAGAGGCACGCCGGTGAACTTGACGTTGCCGACGCCGCCCTTGCCCCAGGGCGTTCCCGGCACCTTGGCCGCCTTCGAGAACAGTGAGCGAACATTGCCCGAGCATTGCAAGACAATCTCACGCTCGACCGTGGCCAATTTCGCAATCTCCGCCGCATCGAGGGTGAGCTTCTTGTCGATGAGTCCGGTCAACTCGATTTTCCAGCCCGCGAGGGGAAGCGGATCGAGCGTGGCCGAGCCTTCAAGTTGCTGGTTGTTACGCACGAAAAGTAGTGAGGACGGAGTGATGACCTGACCGCCGAGCAGCGCCAGGGGCGTCTCCATCACGGCCGGAAACTTCGTATGGATGAGGAGACGATCGTCCTTGCCCTTGATGATGCTGGAAGGCGTGACAGGCTTTTCCAGCGCCCGGAGCGCCAGGGGCGAGGCGATCAACCCCAGCCCCGTCACTCCTGCGGCGCGAAGGAAATCGCGACGGTCGAGGTTCAACTGCGGATCGATTCGATGGATGATGGTGTTTCCCATGATGGTACGCTCTTTCGCCTCATGGCATCGTGACCGCCATAGCCCGGGTCTTCCGTCCGTCTGGTATCCGGACTACCTTGCTCTTACATGTTCCGTCCTGATACTCCACGATTACCGCCAAGGACTCGAACTGGAAGTAACTCTCCTTCAGGCCGAGAAACGTTGAGTGCGTGGACATCGGGACAAGGACGGTCAGCGCTCGTCCGGTAAATGGATCATCGGTGTCAGTTTGAAAGGGGGAGGAAAACGCTCCTATTCTGCTATCTTCGCAATACTGTGCTGCTTCTTTAGCCCTGGGAAATATGCGACAGGTTGTCTTCTTCACGGCACGCGGACCCGAGACACGGACCGATACCGACAGCGGAAAGGCTCCATCACCGATGGTCTGCTCGAGACCCCGAGAGGCGATGAAGGTTCCAAGAAGTACGCCGATGACAATAGCGATGCGTTTCATGGCGGTTCCTCGTTACTTGCCTTCGTTCCGCCACCAGCGGACCTCATTCGAGCCGCGTTCGGCGCAGCCAATGATGTCGAGGCGCTTATCGCCGTTGAGGTCGGCGGCGATCACCTGATTGGCACGCGCCCAGCCGGTCTTGAGAACGTGCATCGGCCATTCCTTATTCGGATCACCGGGATTCTGGAGCCAGACGACGCGCCCCTTGCCCTCGCCTGCGTCCCAGGACGAGGCGATGACGTCGAGTTTGCCATCGCCGTCGATGTCGGCCGCAATTGCCTCGAAGGCACGCGGCAACTTTGCCAGGACGTGCTTCTTCCAGGTTGTGCCGTCGCCTGGCTTGCCGACGTTCTCATACCAGACGATTTCTCCCGCTTCCGGCGGCCCGTTGAAGCCGAGGGCCATGACAATGTCGAGGTCGCCGTCGCCATCGAGGTCAACCGGGTGGCCATGCGTCGCCTGCACCGCCTTGGCATCGACGATATGTTTCTTCCAGGGCTTGTCCAGTTGTCCGGGGTTCTCGTACCAGACAATAGTATTCCCCGTGGTGATAGTGCCGAGAAGGTCGAGTTTGCCATCGCGGTTGAAGTCGCCGGCGCGAATGGTCCTCGTCTCCCCGCCGGTCATCTCATCGATCTGGTAGCGCGGCCAGAGCTTACCGTCGAGCGGCTTGCCGTCATTGCGGAACCATGCAAACTGATTGCCAATCCAGGCAGACGCGGCGACGTCGAGCTTGCCGTCACCGTCGAGGTCGGCGAGGACGACGTCGTAAGCGCGCGGGAATTTCTCGGCCAGGACGTACTTCTTCCAGGGCTTGCCGTCGCGTGGGGTGCCGCTGTTGCGAAACCAGACAATCTCTCCGCTTTGATTCTTGACGCAAACGACGTCGGGCTTGCCGTCGCCGTCGATATCGCCGATGGCGTGTCGCTCCAGCCAGCCGGTCTCGTCCTTGGCGATGACGTGCCGCTTGAAGTTGCCCTTGCCGTCGTTCTCAAACCAGTAGATGGCATTGTTGACCGTATCAACGCTGGTCAGGTCGATATCGCCATCGCCGTCGATATCAGCGGCCGCAATGCCGAAGGCGTAGCCGTAGCCGCCCTGAATGAGATATTCGGAGAAGCGAACCGGCGGCGGCGGATCGGCGGACAGGAGGTAACCAGTCGTCAGGGTTGCAGTCAGGATGAGAAGAGCAACAGCGGAACGAGATGAGTTCATCGAGGGAATCCTCGCCAGGATAATATTCCCTCAAGATACCCTGAAGAACGTCATCCCCCAACCAGTATCTTGTCGATTCTTGGGAGCTGCGGTAGGTCCGGCGAGCCGAGCCGGACCTGTACTGCGATGCCGCTCATGGTGCGCCATGAGCGATAAATCCGGCGAGCCGCCTCGCGCTGTTCCGCAGGTGCCGCTCGGCTCGCGGCACCTACCTCGTCTGCGGTAGGTCCGGCGAGCCGAGCCGGACCTGTACTGCGACGCCGCTTCGGTAGAGGTCGGGCTGGTTGAATTGCCCGAGGAGGATGCTACTGAAAACCAGCCCTGAAGGGGCGCGCGTCAATAGCCAGGGGTGTGAACCCCTGGCGCTTGTGACACTTGTGACACTTGTGACGCTTGTGACGCATTCCGCCACGTTCTGACGTCCTCTCGCATTCTCAAGCTCACGCCACCCGCAGTTTCGGTTCGCTCGTCTGTCCGCCAAGCGCGGCGAGGTCGGCATCGACCATGTTCTTGACGAGTTGCTCGAAACCGACCTCGCGATGCCAGCCCAATTGCGTCTCCGCCTTCGACGGATCGGACAGCAGCAGATCGACCTCGGCCGGACGATAGAACTGCGGATCGACCACCACATACTGACGCCAGTCCAGCCCCACACGCTCGAAGGCGATGCGCACGAACTCCTCGACCGAATGCGTCTCGCCCGTGCCGACGACGTAATCGTCCGCCTCGTCCTGCTGAAGCATCAGCCACATGGCCCGGACGTAATCGCCCGCGAAACCCCAGTCACGACGCGCTTGCAGATTGCCCAGACGCAACTCCTGAGCCCGTC
The DNA here is from genome assembly GCA_038221045.1 of Gemmatales bacterium. Classification (GTDB taxonomy): domain Bacteria; phylum Planctomycetota; class Planctomycetia; order Gemmatales; family Gemmataceae; genus JBBRIK01. Next base: position 6,349 of record JBBRIK010000057.1, on the reverse strand, counting down.
CGAGTTTGATCCGCGCTACCGCATGCGTGATCTTGCGGGTGACGAACTCCAGTCCGCGTCGTGGCGATTCGTGATTGAATAGGATGCCCGAGCAGGCGAACAGGCCGTAACTCTCGCGATAGTTGACCGTGATGTAATGACCGTAGACCTTGGCCACTCCGTAGGGGCTGCGCGGGTAGAACGGCGTTGCCTCGCGCTGCGGCGTCTCCTGAACCTTGCCGTACATCTCTGACGACGAGGCCTGATAGAAGCGCGTCTTGGGGCAGACCTGACGCACGGCTTCGAGCAGACGGGTAACGCCGATGGCGGTGAAGTCGGCGGTCAGGACAGGTTGGAGCCAGCTTGTCGGCACGAAGGACATGGCGGCCAGGTTGTAGACCTCGTCGGGACGGACCTGGTCGAGGACGCGGGTCAGCGACATCTGGTCGAGCAGGTCGGCCTGGTAGAGTTCGAGGCGTTCGCGGAGGTTTTCGATGCGCTGGAAGTTTTCGGTGCTGGAGCGCCGGACCATGCCGCAGACGCGATAGCCCTTGTCCAGCAGCAGTTCGGCGAGATAGCTGCCGTCCTGTCCGGTAATGCCCGTGATGAATGCGGTTTTGTTCGACATCTTGTCCTCACTTGGTCCGCGGACCCTGGCCCCGTCCTGGTCGAAAGCGCAAAATAGAGAAGATCGTATAGCACAAGCGGAGAAAGGCAGTCAAGACGAACAGTTCCTGAGCAACTCGCGCAGCATTTTGGGGTCCATGGGTTTGACCAGATGGGCCTGGAAGCCGGCGGCGCTGGAGCGGCGGCGATCCTCATCCTGACCGAATCCGGTGAGGGCGATCAGCATACTCGTTTTCATCTCGGGCTGCTGGCGCAAGTGCCGCGCTACCTCGTAGCCATCCATGCCCTTGGGCAATCCGATGTCGAGCAGAATCACATCCGGACGGAGGGTGGGCGTCATTTGCAGGGCCGCCGGGCCATCGTGGGCCACATCGACCTGATGTCCGTCCAGGCGCAGTAACTTCGCCAGCGAGCGCGCGCCGTCCACATTGTCATCGACGACGAGAATCCGCAGAGTAGGGCCGGCCTGGCTCGGGGCTGCCGGTTCCATCGGGGCGACGACCTTCCGCGTTCCAGTCAGTGCCGGGAGACGGACGACGAATTCGCTTCCGCGATTGGGTTCCTCGCTGAAAGCGGCGACCGTCCCTCCATGCAGTTCGACCAGACTGCGGACCAGACACAGTCCGAGGCCCAAGCCCTCCGACACGCGACCCGGCAGACGATCCGCCTGCTGGAACATGTCGAAGATGCGCGGCAGCATCTCGGGACGAATGCCGATACCGTTGTCTTTCACATGTAGTACCGCCTGAGTGCCTTCCCGCTGCACCCTCAACTCGATGCGTCCGCCCGGCGGCGTGTACTTGGCGGCATTGGTCAGGAGGTTGGAGACAATCTGCTCAAGCCGGGCCGGGTCCGCCTCCAGATTCAACGCCTCGTCGCACAGGGTCATGTCCAGTTGCTGCTGTCTTTCGTCCAGGAAAGAGCGCATGGTTTGCACGGTGCGTTGGACGACGTCGGTCAGTTCCAGCAGTTCCTTGCACAACTCGATCTTGCCGCGCGAGATACGCGATACGTCGAGGAGGTCATCGACCAGACGAACGACATGCGTTATCTGTCGATCCATCATCGGTCCCATTTCCTTCAGGATCGGGTCCTCGGACATCTTGAGATTCAGGACGTGAAGGGCGTTGCGGATGGACGTGAAGGGCGTTGCGGATGGGCGCGAGGGGGTTGCGCAACTCGTGAGCCAGCATTGCCAGGAATTCGTCCTTGCGGCGCTCGGACTCCTTCATCTCGTACTCGGCTGCTTTCCGCTCCGTGGTGTCGAGAGTCGCCCCCAGCATCCGCACCGGCTGGCCTCGGTCATCGTGAAGGACACGCCCGTGCGTGGCGATCCAGCGGACCTCGCCGCCGGGACGAACAATGCGAAACTCCAGACCGAACGGCGCGGCCTCCTCGACGGCTTGCCGGATAGCTTCGTTCACTCGTGGCCCATCCTCGGGATGCACCAGGGCGGCGAAGTCTTCCACCCGCCCGCCGAAGGCATCCAGCGCGAGGCCGTGAAACTCATAGATACGCTCGGACCACGTCACCCGGTTGTTGAGGATGTCCCAGTCCCAGACCCCACAGCGGCCGGCGTCCAGCGCCAGACGCAACCGCTCCTCACTCTCTCGCAACGTCTGTTCGGTCTGTTTGCGCTCGGTGAGATGCTCGCGGATCTGATATTGTCGCCGGCGAGCCCGCAACGCCGTGCGCACCGCACTGACCAGCGTGGTCACTCGGACCGGCCGTTCCAGCAGCGTCACGTTGCCCAGGGTTTCCAGAGCCAACGTCGCCGCCGCCGAGTCCGCCCCGCCTTGCGTGAGGATGATGATCGGCACATCGGACCACGGCGGTTGTCGCTCGAGGGCTGCAGCAAGGCAGCGAGCGCCATCCGCACTCAGGGCTTCTTCGGTGAGGATGACGGTCCCGGCGCCCGCTTCCAGTTCCCGGCACACGTCCTCCAGATCGCTGCACGCTACACTTGCAAGGCCGGCTTCGGTGAGGATAGCATAACTCACGGCTGCGTCTTTCCGGGTAGGCGCCAGGATGAGGACGCGTTCTTCCAGCCGGCGGACGTCAGCCTCGCGCATCGGCCTCTCCCGCTGGCTTGAGGAACCTCGGGGTCCCAGTCAGGATGCCCTGGAACTCTTCCAGTGGCTCGCCGACGATGACCCCTCCTGCCCCTATTCGCAACTCGCGCAGGGTCTCCTCGTGCGGTCCACTGCGTTTCTTCACTACCGACACTGCTCGCCGTAGTCGTCCTTTCGCCTCAAAGTAGCGAAGCAACATCACCGCATCCCCCACATAGCTGACGTCCACCGGTGATTGCATGCCGGTGCCGAGCATTCCGTGCTGGGCCACGACGAGAATGGTTGCCACTCCCCGCAGTCCCAGGTACATCAGCAACTCGTGAAGTTGAATGATGAGGAATCGCTCCTCCAACATCGCGTTGAGATATCCCGTCACGTTGTCAATCACCACGATCCGGGCTTTAGCTTTCTCGACCGCTCTCCGAACTGTATGCGCGAACTCGCCGGGCGAGAGTTCCCCAGGATCGACCTGCTGAATACTGATCCGTCCCGCGTCGATTTGTCCTTGCAAGTCAATTCCCAGGCCGGCCGAGCGGGCCAGCATCGTGGCAACGCTCTCGTCGAAGGCAAAGAGGGCCGCATGTTCGCCGCGCTGGGCCGCCGCCACGGCGTACAGGCTGGCTATGATCGATTTTCCCGTTCCCGAAGGCCCCATCAACAAGGTGCTCGTCCCCCGGTCCAGACCGCCCCCAAGGAGTTGGTCGAGGGCGGCGACGCCGCTCTTCGCTTGATCGCGAGTAAACGATTGATGATGCTCGGCCGCGATGAGACGGGGATACACTTCCAACCCCCCGCGCTTGATGGTGAAGTCGTGAAATCCGCCGCGAAACTGCCTGCCGCGTATCTTGATGATCCGCAGCCGGCGGCGTTCCGCTCCATATTCCGGCGACAGGTGTTCGAGGGCCACGACTCCATGAGCCAGACTCTGGAGTTGAAGGTCCGTGACCTCGGACGTCCGATCGTCCAGGAGCAGGACCGTACACTGACGGCCGATGAAGAACTGTTTCAGGGCCAGGATCTGGCGGCGGTAGCGCAAGGGATTCTGGGCCAAGAGGCGCAACTCCGAAAGCGAGTCAAACACCACGCGGACCGGCTTGACCTTCTCGACCTCGGCGAGGACTATTCGCGTCGTCTCGCTCAGCTCGACCTCCGACGGATGGAACATGCGCGGTTGAGCGTCGGGCAGAAGGCTCTCTTCGCTCGGAATCAACTCGCAAATGCTGAGGGCGTCCAGCGACCAACCGTGTGAGTCCGCAACGCCCATCAGTTCTTCGCGCGTTTCGGAGAGGGTGACGTACAGTCCCTGCTCGCCGACCCTCGCGCCTTCGAGGAGGAACTGGAGAGCGAGCGTGGTCTTGCCCGCGCCGGGGTCTCCCTCGATCAGATAGACGCGATTGGAGGTAAACCCTCCGCCGAGAATGTCGTCCAGCCCTTCGATGCCCGTCGCGATCAGGGCGGCATTCTTGTTATCGGTGGGGTTGTTCTTTTTATCGGACAATGTTCGTTCTCTTTCCCATTTACGGGAGGATGCGTCTCTGTGCTTCGGGAAGGACCGCTCAGCAATTCTAGGAAAAGGAAACGAGGAGATGAGAGGGTGAGAAGGGTCACTGTAGCGGCGGGTGTTCGCGCCGCACGGCGTTGACCATCTCGTCCAGTTTTGACAGGAATCGCGAGCGATCCCTCGGCGTCATCGGAGCCGGTCCGCCGGTGACGGCGCCACCCTGCCGGAGTTCGTCCATAAGGGAGCGCATGGCGAGGGCCGAGCCAATGTCATTGTCCGTGAACGGATGGCCCTTGGCATCGAGGACGCGAGCTTCCTTCGCCAGGGCGCGGGCGGCGAGCGGGATGTCCGCCGTGATGACGATGTCCCCCGGTCCGGCCTGTTCGGCGATCCAGTCGTCCGCCGCGCCGAAGCCGGGACGGACGACGAGTTCGATGAGGGCGTCCGCGGGGACGCGCAGCGGAGCGTTGGCGACGACGGCGACGCGCATGCCGTAGCGGCGGGCGACGCGATAGATCTCGTCCTTGACGGGACAGGCGTCCGCGTCGATGTAGAGGATCAGCACGGGTTGCACCCTCGATCGAAGAGATGACGGGCGGCGCGTCCGCTGATGGCGCCGCGGCGGATCAACTCGGCGGCGATGAGTTCGACGGCGCGCCAGTGTCCTTCCTGTGCGAGGAGATGTTCGGCCTTGGAGAGGAGCCGTCGCTGGAGCCGTTCGGCGCGGCGTTCGCCGGCGCGCTGCACGGCGAGCCGATGGACGTACAGTTGATCGCGAGCGGCACCGTCCCAGGCGTAGTTGCCGGTATGTCGAGCTTCAGCGGCGATACCGGCGAGGGCGATGAGGATTTCGCGTTCGAGCCAATCCTCGGAGGGCCGAAACACGCCCTTCTGGAATTCGCAGACGCCGAGGCGGTCGCGGTCTGGCAGGACGCTGACCCGATGGACGGGCCGTCCAAGGACCAGGGCGACAACGGCGTGTCCGGCTTCGTGGTAAGCGGTGACTTCGTCGTAGGAGGGTTCCATCTCTTCAGTGTATCTGAAGGAGCGCCGCAACCAAGACCGCACCCTCGCCATGCAGGGATCACGTCAGGAGCAGGCGATCGGGCAGAAGATCCGCCGAACTGTCCCTCGAATCAGGCTGCTTCCGCACCAGCCGCGGAAGCGCGAGTCAACTTGAAGATGCAGCGTTTCGTGTGAGTGCTCCACATGAACTGGAGGAGGATGCCGGCCTGCAATCCGGTTGAGGCGAACATCTCATGAAGGAGGGCCTCGTTGATTACCACCATGCTGCGAGAGCCGACGTGTCCCTCGACCGTGGGCGAGACGAAGGCATCGACGACGATGGCTCCCTGAGGAGCGAGCAGACGTTCCATGGCCTGCAACAGCGAGTGAATTTCGTTGGGGTAGATGTGAGTGAAGACGCTGCCGAGGTAGATGAAATCGAACTGTACGCCTTCAAACGGCAGACTCGCCATGTCATTGCGGACGAAATGAAAGTTCGGCCGGACGTAGTGCTTGCGGCAGAACGCGACGGCTCCCTCGGCGATGTCGGTGCCGTAATAGAGTCCCTCGGGAGAGAGGAATTTCAGCAGCGGTTGCGTCAACTGTCCGGTGCCGCAGCCGACGTCCAGGATGCGCGAATCCGGCCGCAGACCCTGCTCGATCAGACAGTTCAGTTTGCCCCTGCCGAGGTCCTCGAACTCCGCCTTGCTGCCAGGACCAACGACAGTCCAGTAGTCTTTCTCAAGGTCTGTGTTGCCGTAGAGGACGTGGTAGTCGAAAGCAGGGTCGCCCTGGATGGCGTCGGCTCCCTCAAGTTCCAGGGCCTGCCGTGCGACCCGATGGTCTGGGTCTCGAAACCAGCCGACGTTGTACCGCTGAAGGTCGAACTCCATTTCATACTGGCCGGCGGTATTGGGTGTGTGGAAGTCGCAATTCAGAATAACATGCTGACCCGGCGACACCGGCGCGGGCAGGACGATCCGTCGTCCATCGTCGTAGGCGAAATAGTCCTGGGCGCCGGGTGTGCGCCAGTGGATGCCGAGACGAACAGGGAAGGGGCCGCGAGCGTTCCAGATCCGTGAGCCAGTGTTGGTCACCTTGATGGTGGCCTTCCCGACCTGGGGAAGTTGCAACCGTTCGGAACAGGACAGCACCTCGATCTGGG
>JBBRIK010000056.1:0-11259 GCA_038221045.1 Gemmatales bacterium | reverse complement strand
TACGCTGCCTCCAACACCAGGAACGACCTTGCCATCGTCTTTCTTCTCATCGTCTTGAGCAAACCGCATGGACTCGAACCGCGAAGGCCACGAACTGGACCAGAAATCGCTGCGCTATGCCCTCGGCAAGCATGCCGACCTCGACGGGCTGGCTTGCGATTGTGTCGCCTTCGCCAACGCGGCCGGTCGGGTGGAGATCCACTCGCGCATCGGTGCCGAAATCCCCACCTCGAAGCTCCGCCGTACCTTGCAAAAGCTTGTGGCAGAAGGCCTTGTAGCAACCGAGGGCGCGAGGAAGGCACGGAAGTATTTATTGATCAATCCAGGGCCGAATCCGGAGTGATTTGCGCAATCAGAATGCGCAATAACACGACTGTGTAGACATAAGTTCTGATTTGGCCAGAGCTTATTATTGTGATAAAGGCGTCCGAATAAGGCGCTAACTGTCTAGAACTGGCACAATAAACGAGCGGCGAGCGGGGCCAGTACTGGCCCCGGTAGTTCGTCAACCCGGGGCCATTACTGGCCCCGCGCGACAAAGGACAAATCCGACGTCCTGATCCTGACGACGCTGCCGACGGTGGCCCACTGGACGACGATGTCCGAACTGGCCGAGGCGTGCCGGGCCGCGGCGAAGGCGCGGAACGCCGGCCTCGCCGATACGGAGAAGGCGTTCCACAACGCGGGCAAGAACGACAAGGAGAAGCTGTACCGGACACCAGGGCTTCGACGTGGAGCGTGACACGCTCGTCCTTCAGGTCCAGCAGGCCTTCGCAGCAATCTCGGAGCAGGATGTCCAGCGCATTCTGGAAATCCAACGGCAAGTGGCCGTCGAAGTGCTTGATGCCTTATTACCCCGGCAAGAAAGAAGATCACTCGTAGCCGAAGTCGCCAGACTTCGGCTACAAGAAAGCGTGCGTTTCTTCTATGCCGAGGTAATATTCACGGCAGCCCCCCAGAAAGTGACTATCGGCTCGAGTGCGAGCGTGCCGTCTCCAGTCCGAACCTGATCCCTCGAAGACTCGCCAGGACTGAATCCCTCCTACGCCTGGACGAGGTCCCAGTAGAAATCCGCCGTCCAGCGCGCGATACTCGACCAGCTAAAGAAGTGCTCCACCCGCTCTCGCGCTCGCTCTCCCATCCGCGCTCGCCGGGCCGGATCGTCGAGCAACTCGTTGACCGCCGCCGCCAGATCACGCGCAAAGCCCTCTGGGTCGCGTGGCTCGATGTCCGTCGGTCCCGCCTGATCCAGCGGCACCAGCAGCCCCGTCTTCTCGTGGACCACCACCTCCTTGATGCCGCCCACCGCCGACGCCACGACGGGAGTGCCGCACGCCATCGCTTCCAGGTTGATGATGCCGAACGGCTCATAGACCGACGGGCAGACGAATACCGCCGCCTGCGTGTACAGCGGAATCACGTCCTCGCGCGGCACCATCTCCCTCACCCAGACAATGGGATCGGTCCGAGTGCGCCTGGCCTCCTCCACCCGCTGCGTCATCTCCTTGCCGATCTCCTCTGTGTCCGGCGCGCCGGCACACAGCACCACCTGCACTCCCGGCCGAAAATACTGGATGGCCCGCACAAGATGAATGATCCCCTTCTGTCGCGTGATGCGGCCCACAAACAGGACATACGGCCGATCCGGATCGACGCCGTAGCGAGCCAGGATCGCGTTGTCCCGAGTCGGCCGATACTGGTCGAGGTCGATGCCGTTGTGGACGACGCGAATCTTCTCCTGGGGTACTCCATACAGGCTGTGGACGTCGTGGCGCATCGACTCCGAGACGGCGATCACTCCGTCGGCATTCTCATAGGCCGTCCGCTCGACCCATGAACTCGCCTGATAGGCAGTGCCGAGTTGCTCGGCCTTCCAGGGACGATGTGGCTCCAGCGAGTGCGTCGTCAGCACCAGCGCCGCTCCGGTCAACTGCTTGACCAGACAGCCGGCCAGGTGGGTGTACCAGGTGTGACAGTGAACGACGTCCACGTCTCCCAACTCGCCGGCCATGACGAGGTTGCGGAGCATGGTGTCCATCAGCTTCTGATGGCGCGGATCCTGCGTCGGGATTGGCGGACAGTGAGAGGCGATGCCGCGAACGTCCAGGTTGCCCTGAGAGATGGCCTGGTCTCCGAAAGACAGGACGGTCACCTGATGATGGCCGTTGTCCAACCGGGCCAGTTCGCGCGTGAGGTACTCGACATGAACGCCGGCCCCCCCGTAGACGTGCGGCGGGTACTCGTTGGTCAGGATGGCGATGCGCACTGAGGAACCCTCCACCCGAACGACGGTCTGCCCTACTCCTCCTCTCACTATAGGACCGGTCCCCCATCGGCACATCCATGAACTGATACATGTTCCATCACCTCTCGCGGCTTTCGATCTCTGTCGCCCGAGCGTTGAAACTTCCGGGCGGACCGCTACTCCATCCAGAACTTGGACCTTGAAAAAAGTGACACGACAATGGTTTGCCGTCGTCGGAATGGCGTCTTTCCCTCCAGAGGGCGAGGTCCCACACATGCTGAACGTGGACAGCCGGGTTCAACTCGAACACTTTCGGGATTATCTGCATCTGCTTGCGCGGATGCACATTGATCCTCGCCTGCGCAAGGACTGCGACCCTTCCGACATTGTCCAGACGGTATTGCTCCGCGCCCACCAGGGACAGGAAGGGTTTCGCGGCACAACGCAGGAAGAGCTGGGGGCTGGCTGCGACAGATCCTGGCCCACACGCTCGCTGACGCCTTGCGGGATCGTCTGCGCGGCAAGCGCGACGTTCGCCGTGAGGTCCACCTGGAACAGTCGCTGAACGAATCGTCGCAACGGCTCGGGGCGTGCGCCGCATCGCGCGATCCCAGCCCCAGTGCCATCGTGGCCGGCAAGGAGGACGGCGTCCGGCTGGCCATCGCCCTGGCACGACTGCCCGAGACACAGCGCGAGGCGGTGACGCTCAAGCACTTTGAGGAACGGCCGCTCATGGAGGTGGCGAACCTCATGGACCGCTCGCCTGCCTCGGTCGCGTCGTTGCTGCGCCGCGGCCTGGCCCGATTGCGTGAACTACTTGCGGAGGATCCTTCTCATGAACAATGACGTCGTCCCCATGCTCCCCGAAGTCGTCGATGAGATCCTTGCCGAATATCTCGACGCCCTGGACCGGGGTCACGCCCCCACTCGGCAGGACCTGCTGGCCCGGTATCCTCAACAAGCTGAGGAATTGAGCCGCTTTCTCGACGACCTCAGTTACCTTTCGCCCACGCCCTGTCGCGCGGAGCCAGCAGACGGGACCCTGGCGATTCCTTCCGATCCGGAAGCCGTCGCTAACCTCCGAGCCACTTCGGCGCTCGAAGCCACCGTGGCGAACGCGCTGACGGATGCAGATGTCGCGTCAGCATCCCTCGTGGAAACGATGCCGCTCGGAGGCGTCTTCGGGGAGTACGATCTGCTTGACCTGGTTGCTCGCGGCGGCATGGGCGTCGTCTTCCGGGCGCGTCACCGCAAGCTCGATCGGATCGTCGCCCTGAAGATGATCCTGGCGGGGCAACTGGCCTCGCCGAGCGACATCGAGCGGTTCCGTGCCGAGGCCCAGGCAGCCGCGTGCCTCGACCATCCCGGCATCGTACCCGTTTACGAGGTCGGCGAGCACAATGGTCTGCACTACTTCACGATGGCATTCATCGAGGGAGAGAGTCTGGCGGATCGTCTGCGCGATGGGCCGCTGGACTGCAGGCTTGCCGCACGGCTGGTCCGCGACCTGGCCGCCGCCATCGAATACGCGCATAGTCAGGGCATCGTCCACCGGGACCTGAAGCCGGCCAACATCCTGATCGACGGACCGGGCCACGCCAAGCTGACGGACTTCGGCCTGGCCAAGCGTGTCCAGGGAGCCGGCGAGCTGACCGGCACTGGGCAGATACTCGGCACGCCGACGTACATGTCGCCCGAGCAGGCGCAGGGCGTCGGCGACGTCACCGCCGCCTCGGACATCTACGGCCTGGGCGCACTCCTGTTCGCGCTGGCGACCGGGCGACCGCCGTTCCAGGCCGCGACGCCGCTGGAAACCATTGCCCAGGTGGTCGCGGCCGAGCCGCCGCGGTTGCGGGCGCTCAACCCGAGCGTGCCGCGCGATCTGGAGACGATCTGCCTGAAATGCCTGGAGAAGTCACCGGGCAAGCGCTACGCGACCGCTGCCGGCCTCGCCGCTGACCTCGACCGCTTCCTGGAGGATCGGCCCATCCTGGCCCGGCCGGTCGGCATGATCGAGAAGGCGTATCGCTGGTATCACCGCCGCCCGGTGATCGGCACGCTGGCGGCGACGCTGGCGGCGCTCTTGATCGCGGTGCCGGTGCTGCTCGGGTTCTTCCTGATGGAGGCCGAGGCCCGCGCCAAGCTGGAAGCCGATGGGCACGTCAAGGAGAAGGATGCCCGCGAAAAGGTTGAGCAAGCCCACGACAAGACCAAGCTTGCGGAGCGCGAACGGACCAAGCAACTGTTTCAGGCCTACGTCAACGAGGCGGCGGCCCGGCGAACGTCGCCGCGCGCCGGCCGGCGTTTCGATTCTCTTGATCGCATCGTCGCCGCCCGGGAATTAGCCGACGAGCTGAAGTTGCCCGCGGAGGATTACACGCGGCTGCGCTCCGAAGCGATCAGCGCCTTATCGCTGGTGGACCTGCAAGCGACCACCAAAGGGCCTGGTTGGGTCCGGTCGTTTGACACTTATTCCTTTGAATTCGCAGACGGCAATGACTCCTATTTGGCCTGGGACAAGCCGAACGGCCTGCTCATTCGCCGGGTCACCGACAACCGCATCCTGCACAGGCTGCCCGTCGAAAAGGCCGACAGGGCCGACACTTACCCACGCCTCAGTCCCGATAACCGTTTCGTTCTCACTCTGACGAACGGCCAACTTGCCGTCTGGCAGATCGACGCTGCCAAGCCGGCGAAAATCGCCTCTCGGAACGACGTGCTACATGCCGCGTTCGCGCCGGATAAGCCAGAAATCATCGTCCTCACGCGCACGCGCGAACTCGTGATTCTGCCGGTGGATGGTAAAGCGAAACCGAAGTCGATTCGGATACCGGAAATCATGAATCAGCCGAACACATCGCAGTGGTATCACCCATGTCAGCCTGGGCCTGTTCGGCAGGTCGCCGTTGGGGGACTGAATCGGGTTTACATCGTCGATCTGGGGACCGCCAAGATTACCACGAGTTTTGAGACGCCTGGCAATGTGGAGCATCTCGCCTGGTCGCGCGATGGCGCCACGATTGCCGTCGGACAGAAGGATTTTGGCGTCATCCTCTTTCAGCCTGCCACCAAGTCGCTTCGAATCGTGAAGACGACCCTGGGCGGACCCGAAACAGTTGCCTTCGACCCTTCGGGTAAGTTCTTGATCGTGTCCAATGATTGGACCTCCCACTCGATGCTGTTGAACGTGGACCAAGGAGCCGTCGAGCTTCGTTTCCATAATTCAGAATTGACCGATGCGGGGACAGCCAGTCGGGGCGAATACGAAAACTGGTGGTGGTGGCGAGGCGCCCTGGATACTCCCCATCGCGCCCTTTCCCTGCGGTCCGAAGACGGCATGACGGGGGAGATGGCCATCCATCCAGTTGGCCGTCTATTGGCAACGACCACACACCTGGGAGTTGCGCTGACGGACATCGGGACGGGCAAAGCGCTGGGATTGCTCCCCGGAGGGCCCTGTCGCTTTCCCTGCTTTGACAGCGCGGGAAACCTGTATGCCTTGAAACTGGTTGACAACGTCCATCCTCCGCACCGTTGGCCGGTTGCCGTCAGAGGCAACGGGTATCAAATCGGCGCCCCGGAAAGGCTGGCTACCCCCCATGCACATGGATTGGATGTCAGCCAGGACGGCCGCACCGTGGCTGTATCGACGTGGAACAGGGCCATGACTCTGGACCGTCAGACAGGCAAGATCGTCCTCTCGGATCCACAAGCGGGCGCACGCCTGGTTGCCGTCAGTCCGGATGGTTTGCAAGTCGCTTCCTTCGGTTGGGACGCCGGCAGCGATGGCTTCCGAGTATGGGAAGCGAAGACCGGCAAACTGATCCATGTATTTCGCAAGGGACTGCTTGGCCTGGGCCGATTTACTCCGGACGGCAAACACCTGGTCCACCGTGCAACCGGCGAGAAGGAACTGTTGCTTTGGTCCGCCTCCGATTGGAAGATGCTCCGCAAGCTGGGCTCGCCTGGGGAATTCGCCCTCAGCCCGGATAGCCAATATATCGCGGTGGCGGAATTGAACGGCAAAGCCCGGCTGACCCGCATTTCCGACGGCGCCTTGATCGCACGCTTCGACGCGCCAGGCGAAGAGTACCTGAAAGGCATGGCCTTCAGCCCCGATGGCCGGTTCCTCGTAGCCACAACCATTGAGCGCAATAAACACCACGTCTGGGACCTGTGGAAGCTCCGCCGCCAGTTGGCCAAACTGAAACTGGACTGGGAGAAGGAACCCGCGCCGAAAGACACGGCTGTCTCCGATCCGATCATTGTGGAGATCGCCCCGCAGCAGCCGAAGCCGTGACGGTAGACGCCATCAGTTCCAGCGGAACCAGCGCAGGGCGACAAGGAAACTTCCTGTCGCCCATGCAGCCAGGATGGCCAACTGTCGCCACTGCGACGCCAGGCTCGCCCCCTCCAGGCTGACATTGCGGAGGGCATCGATCAACGGCGTCAACGGCAGCGCCTGAATGAACGGCTGCGCCGCCGCCGGGAATCGCTCCGGCGAGAAGAAGACGCCCGATAGCACCCACATGGGCAGCATCGTCAGATTCATCAGCCCCGAAACGGCCTCCAGCGTCCGCGCCCGGCTCGCCACCAACAGGCCCAGGCCGGAGAACGTCACCGCCCCCACGAAGATCAGCACCGCCATCGTCAGCAGGCTGCCCTGGATGACCACGCCAAACGCCAGCCGCGAAAACAGCAGCAGGACGAAGACCTCCGGTGTCAGCAGGATCAGCCGGCTGATGAGCATGGCCAGCAGGAAGTCTCTGCGCCGCATCGGCGTGGCGAGGAATCGCTTCAGCACCTTGCGAATGCGCAGATCGACGATGGCGAAGCCGACGCCGAACATGCCTCCGCCCATCAGGCTCATGCCGAGCAGGCCGGGAATCAGGAAATCGACGTACCGCGCTCCCGGCTCGTCCAGTTCTCTCTCCTTCCATGGAAACGCATCCTCGCGTTCGGCGGCGCGCTGGAGCGAGTCATCCACCTTGAATCGCGCCAGTTTCCCCTCCGGCCTCGTCGGATCGAAGAAGTAAACGTAGCCTCGGCCGGATTCGGCGGGGATCACCACCACTTCGGTCTTGCCCGTTCGCAGCCGGAGATGACACTCGGCCTCGTCACCGACGTGGACGACATACTTGCTGTCCTCGGCCAGCGCGTCCTTCACGGTGGCGACGGCTGTTTCCGTCCCTGGTGACGTCTGGATATCGACGGTGTGATGCTCGACGGGCTTGTTGCGGAAGGCGATCCCGAGGGCCACCACGATCAGAATGGGAAAGCCATACACCCAGAAGAGCGCTTCGGGTTCGCGGAAGAACTCGCGCAGCCGGGCGCGGACGAGCTGTCCCAGGGGCGAATAGCGCTTCGGAGGCGTGTTCATGGGGCCGTGTCTCCCTCGCGCAGGTGCCGGCCAGTCAGCGTGACAAAGACGTCTTCCAGCCCCGCATGCCGCGTCGTCAGGCTGGACAGTTCGAGTCCCCTCTCCTGAAGCCGGGCAAGCAGCGCCGGCAGCGCGAGATGTGGCTCACTCACCGACAGACAGTAGCGCTCCGCATCCTGCCGCACCGAGCGCACGGCCATCAGCCCATCAAGGAAGCCGGCAGCGGGCGCCTGCTCGCCTTCCGTCCCCAGGGTGAACTCGACGACGTGTTCGCCCCCCAGTTCGGCGATCAGCTCACGCGGCGAACCGAGGGCAATGACCTTGCCCTGATCGACGACGGCGACGCGATCGCAGAGCCGCTCGGCCTCGTCCATGTAGTGCGTCGTCAGCAGGACGGTGCGTTCCTCCGCGCGGAAAGCGCGGATGAGGTCCCACAGTTGCCGCCGCGACTGCGGATCGAGTCCCGTCGTCGGCTCATCGAGCAGGAGTAGATCGGGAGAACCGACGAGAGCACAGGCTACGGCCAACCGCTGCCGTTGTCCGCCGGAGAGTTTGCCGACGCGCGCGGTCGCTTTCTCCTCCAGCGACACCCGGCGAATGACCTCCTCCGGCTCCAGCCCGCGCGGGTAGAAGCTGCGGAAGAGTGTCACGGTCTCGGCCACGGTAAGCTTCTCGGACAGCTTCGTTTCCTGAAGCGAGATGCCGATGCGTTCCTTGATGGCGGCGTCATCGCGTCCCCAGCGCAGGCCGAACAGTTCGACCTCGCCGGAAGTCGCCTCGGTCAACCCTTCGAGGATCTCGATGGTAGTGGTCTTGCCCGCCCCGTTGGGGCCGAGCAGTCCGAAGCATTCGCCGGGCTGAACGGTCAGGTCGAGACCGCGAACGGCCTCGACCGGCGGTCGGCCCTCGTAGCGTTTGACGAGGTTGGTGCAGAGAATGGCCGGCGTCATAGCGGGTTAGTATACGACCCGCACCCGAAAGGGAAGAGGTCGCGAGCTTTCCCCTCGACTTGCAGGGATGAGGGGTATTTACGTTTCGCGCTCTTCTTCTCACTCCTTGTTGATTAATCGTCCTGATGTTATACTATACACCAGTCCATTCGTTGCATTGCGCGTGCGCCACACACACCCTCCGGCGCAAAAGCGTCCGCCGTGCGCGCGGTTGTGCTTTCACTCTCATCTCACACCCTGTTCCACGTCCTGCCAATGTGTCTGCTCGCGTTGCTGTAGTTGCTCTTGCAGCGCCGGGACGGGGCAGCATCACGACGCGGTCCTTGTGCCATTTCCGCCACAAATGAACAGTTGGCCGCGCTGAAAATCGACGTCCTTGACGCGCACTTGACAGCACTCCATGATTCGCAGTCCCGCCTCGTAGAGCAGCCGCACCATGAGTGCATTAGGCGTGGCTGAACTTGCTGACAGTAGCGTCCACTGGACAGGGATCGAGCCGTGCTGGCCGCCGGCATCACCAAGAAGGCCAGCCTGCACACGCTGCGGCACAGTTACGCCACCCACCTGCTGGAGGCGGGCGTCGATCTGCTGACCATCCAGCGTCTGTTGGGCCATCGCGATTTGCACACGACGGCGCGTTATCTGCACCTGAGCGAGCCGCAACGGGCGCGGACGCCTGGCCTGCTGGAAGGGTTGCCCGCCGCGCCGGAGGCTGCAGCCGAGCCGGCGGTGCCGGTCAAACCCCTTGGCCCGGTGGCGCCGCCGCCGCCCGCGCCTGTGGTTCCCTTCTGAAGCCCTGCGGCAAGGAGGCCACTGTGTCCGACGAACTTCCCTTGGCAGGAGTTGCCGATCCTCCGCGTCCGGCGCTGGAGGTCGCCGACATCGTCCGCCGGCACGGGCCGGCGTTTCTCCAGCGGCATGGGGCGAGCCTATCGACAACGCAGCGTCGGGCGTTGGCGGACGTGGCGGCCTGCCGCACGGCAACGCTGGGCGGACACGTGCAGCGTTGCGGGTCGTGCGGGCAAGAGACGATCGCCTACAACTCGTGCCGCAACCGGCACTGTCCGAAGTGTCAGGGTTCGCGGACGTCGGCCTGGCTGCGGCGGGAGGCATCGCTGCTGCTGCCGGCGGACTACTATCATGTGGTCTTCACGCTGCCGCCAGCGGTCGCGGCAGTGGTGTGGCAGAACCAGCGCCAGGGTTACACGCTGTTGTTTCGGGCGGCACAGGAGACGCTGGGGGAGGTGGCAGCGAACCCGCGTCATCTGGGGGCGCAGGTGGGGTTGCTGCTGGTGCTGCACACCTGGGGTCAGGACCTGCACTATCATCCGCACCTGCATGTGGTGGCAACGGGCGGGGGACTGGCCTGCGACGCGGACGGCGTGGTGCGCCAGCCGGCGCGCTGGGTGTCGTGCCGTCCGGGCTTCTTCCTGCCGGTACGGGTGCTGAGCCGGGTATTCCGGGGCAAGGTTCTGGCGCTCTTGCAGGAGGCGCATGCCGCGGGGAAGTTGCGGTTTTACGGCGAACAGTCGGGGCTGTCGGAAGCGGAGGGGTTCGCGGGCTGGCGTCGGCAGCAATATGGGACGGACTGGGTGGTATATGCGAAGGCGCCGTTTGGCGGACCGGAGCAGGTGTTGAAGTACCTGGCGCGGTACACGCATCGGGTGGCATTGACGAACCATCGTCTGCGGAGTTGTGACGGGGAAACGGTGCGTTTCACAGCGAAGGATTACGCGGCGGAAGGCCGTCGGAAGGTGGTGGCGTTGTCGGCCGAGGAGTTCCTGCGGCGCTGGGTGCAGCACGTGTTGCCGTGTGGCTTCGTGAAGGTTCGCCATGCCGGGTTGCTGTCGAACCGGAAGCGGACGGAGCGGTTGGCCTTGTGCCGGCTGCTGCTGGCGCTGATGGGAATGTTGCTGCCGCTGGTGAACTGTCTGGCGGAAGCGGACGCGAGAGGTCCGGCGCGTTGCTGTCCGCATTGCGGAGCGGAGCAGTGGGAGGTGGTGGGGAAGGTGTTGCCGGAAGGGTCGAGCGAGGGGGAGGCAACGCATCCGCCGGCTGCTTCAGACACGTCGTAGCGCAGACTGGACCAGGCGGAGGCAGTCGAAAGAAGCCAGAATGGATCGCCGTGTTCCGCGGTGCGCGCCGAGGGCGGATGGAGAAGGATTGCCGAGGCGGCAAGGGTTCGCGTGGTCGTCGTGGATCAGAGTTCTGTGTTGCGTGTCGGGCTAATTTTGCTTGTGGAGACGGAGCGAAGGGGATAGAAAGGAGTGAGATCAAGCGGAGGTGGGGATAGCGTGTCCATAGCGTGCCGGGCTGGAGAACCCCGGTGAGCGGTTCAGTCCAACAGCGTTCTATGCGTTGTGTCCGCCGTCACGATCATGGCGAACCGGCACGGTCTCCCCTGGCGGACACAACGCATAGAACGCTCCTGTTCGGCGGAAGCCCCGAGCCGCCGCAAGCGAATTACGGGGCGTGCGTACCCGGTTCTCCAGGAGGGATTTGACATGTTCGCGTTGTTGCAGATCGTCGCGTTGTGTGCGGCCGTTGACGCGGCCCCCGGTTACACGGTCCACATCCGGAAGTTGACGGTCCCGGAGCAGGCAGTGCGGGTGCCGCTCACCGGGTCGGAGACGGTGCTGGACGCCGTGGCCGCGTTGAAGCGGCAGCCGGCCGGCCTCGGGCGG
>JBBRIK010000055.1:0-11289 GCA_038221045.1 Gemmatales bacterium | reverse complement strand
AGCAGTTGAACAGGCTCCACAGCGTGGGAATCTGAAACGCCTCGTAGGACGGCTCCCGCCATTCGTGGATCACCTTCGGCAGCAGCGGCGCCGAGACGATGCCCTGCTCGAAGGCCTTGAGGATCATGGACTCCGCGTGCTGCTGGCTGACCTCCGTGTTCATGAAGCGGGTGATGCGGCGGGACTCGGCCTCCTGGAAGGCAGGCAGGTTCCCGACCGCGAGGGCGATCGCTTCCCTGAAGCGCTGCCTTCCATGTCTCGAATGGCGTCGAGCCACGAGCAGATCGGCCCTCATTGCGAGATTGTCACACAGAAATACACGACTTCCAGCACAAAAGCCCAGCGGCAGGCTCTTGTCGGTCGAATTCCGTACGCCGATCGACAGCGAGACTCCATTCGCGAGCGGCGCGGACAGGTCGAGGGTGGCGAACAGGCGCTCGTTGCTGCGCGAGAGGGCGTACCGGGCTTTCTGGACCTGGAAGCCGGCGTCGGCCAAGGCACCGCTGACCGTGTCGGCGGCTTCTCCATGGGAGACGGGGAACCAGGTCTTCGTGGCCTCGGGCGCCTTGACGGCTCGCAGTTCATCGAGAGTAACGGCGCGGGCGCCTGCATGCAGGCACAGGTTGGATGAAGATTCCATCGGATGCTCTCCTGATACGTGAAGGATCGAGACAGGGATCAGAATGATCTCTGCGCGAGGAAGCGTACCGGAGGAGAGCAGGAGCACGCAAAGGCACCGAGAAAGGGAGCAAGAACTCAAAAGAGCCTGCCCCCCTTGCCGCGAGACTCCAGCCGAAGCTGGCACGGCGGGGAGATGATACCACGTCAAAAAGGCCCGTAACCGAAGTCACGGGCGGGAGTCCTTTCCTTCTTGGGGTTCCTTACAGGGCGTTCTGCTGCGGGTCGCGCATCGAGCAGACCCAGTTGTAGCACTGGTTCAGGCAGTAGACGAGCGCGGGAACCATCGAGGAGCGGAAGCCCTTCGTGGACTTCCACGTCCCGTCCGAGTCCCGCCAGTTTGCCTGGCAGGTCACGTTGTAGACCGTGAACGTCCGGCTGTCGCGCGTCGTGATCTCGTTGGCCCAGACACAGGCCTCGACCGAGTTGTTCTGGTCGGTCGGGATCGGGCCGCACTTGAACACGGGGGCGCGCTTCTCGCCATTGGGTTGCGGGGGGGCCTCGTGGCCCGTTCCGGCATCGCCGGTGCCGTTCACGTCCGAGGGGGGCAGCGGTTCGACCGCGGCGCCGTCACTCGGGGCCCCGCTCACCGGGACCGCTTCCGTCGTCTTCTTCCGGGCCATCGTCGTAGTCTCCTTCGTCGTTGCGCACCTTGTTGTCACAGCGATCGAGCCAGTTAGGGTGCCAGCGGCCCGCGCAAAGGTAGCGCCGGGCCGTCGTCTGGCCTCCTCGGGATTGTTCTTCGGTTGTCAGCGTGTGGGCCGGGGATCGTCCTCGCACTTGAACCAACCTCTGTTTCTCCGTCTCCGGCCCCGTTTCGTTTTGCGGGGCATCCTTACTTCTTCCTCCTTCGGGGTAATTGCCGGGTTTTGAGCACGATCTGCTTGAACCGATGGATGGCGGGTGGCCTGCGCATGCGGGGCCACCGCCCGGAACGCTCGCCCAAGACCTGCTCCTTCACGAACCGGTGGGGAAAGGATCAGCACGAATCAGATCGACTCGTGAAGCAAGAACCGGAAGTGGCTCATGCGGACAAAGCGTAACCCAGCGGGCGCGAATAGTGCAACGAAGTGAGTCCATCAGGTGTCGAAGGGGACTATCCCGGTCCACTCTGGACAGCGCAGCTCGACATCCTGATCCTGACAGTTTGCCCGAACGTTAACGTCTCCGACTGAGCACGGTCTGCTCATGTGCAGGACGCCCGAGTGGTCTGACCCGTCACCCTCCCGGCGCTTCACAATCCAGCCTTCCTTGCCGATGAGCGACTCGACCCCGCCAGCCGAATGGTGCTACGCTGGGGCACGCCCATGAGTGACTCATCGTCCCGACACGCCCGCGTCCTGGCCGTCCTCAACCTCAAGGGTGGTGTTGGCAAGACCCACACCGCCTGGTTATTTGCATCGGTTTGCCACGAGCGCAACCGTCGCATCTTGCTCATCGACACGGACACCCAGGGCAACCTGAGTAACTCCTTTGTGCGCGACACCGCACACCAGCCGGGCGTGGAGCAACTCCTCGATCCGTCCCTCGACGCCGACGTCCATGCCCTCATCCGTCGCACCGCCTATCCGTCCATTGATATCATCCCGGCCAGCTCCGCTCTGGCCCCGTTCGACCTGTCCGACCAGCGGGCCTGGGAACAGGCCGACCTGCACCGGTCGTTGGTCGATCCGATTCGCGCGGTACGGCCGCTGTACGATTTTGTCCTGATCGATTGCCCGCCCCGCCTGTCCCTGGTTAGCTTTGCGACCCTTGTCGCCAGCGACTCCGTCATCGTGCCCCTTGAATCAGCCGATTGGGGCGCTCAAGGAATCGTCCAGGTGACCCAGGCCGTCGAGTATGTGCAGCGGCGCTTCAACGGCAACCTCAACCTCATTGGCTACCTGATCTCCCGTTTTAAGGCGCGCCGTTCGTACCAGGCGACGTATTTGCTCCAGTTGCGGAAGCATTTCGGCCCGAAGGTCTTTGACACCTTGCTTGTGGATCTGGCAGGCTTCGAGCGCAGTGTTACCGACGCCGTCCCCATCACCGAGTATGACCCCAATGGGCGTGCCGCCGGCATCGCCCGACGCTTCTTCGACGAAACCTGCCGCCGGATCGCCGAGGCCGAGTCCGGCCGCGGAGGCAGCGTTCCTGCGGACGATCGCGTCGCGGCCGGCTCTGCCGCTTCATGACCAGCCATCCGCCGGACCGGCCCACGAGGGAGTCCGCCGGCTCCGGGGGGCGTTCACCATCGATATCGACAAGATCCGCCCGGATCCCGAGCAGCCGCGCCGGGAATGGCATCAGGAGGAGCTGGCGAACCTGACGGCCTCGGTCGCCGAGCGCGGCATCAAGCAGCCGCTGCGCGTATGGCAAGTCGAGGCGGAGGGCGTCTACCAGATCATCTCCGGGGAGAGACGCTACCGAGCGGCCAGGGCCGCCGGGCTCACGACCGTGCCGTGCATCGTCGAGGACGCCCCGGCAACAAGCCCGGTCCCGCCACGGCGGGAAATTCTGGTGGATCAAATCGTGGAAAATTGGCAGCGGCAAGACCTGAATCCTTACGACCTCTCCGACGCGCTGAAGGAACTGCGCGACGTTCACGGCCTGACGCAGGAGGAGATCGCCCGATTGACTGGTAAACCCAAAAGCGAGATCTCCCGCTTCCTCGCCATGCAGAAAGTGGCACCCGCGGTGCAGCAGGAGATCCGGCAGGACGACACCGGACACTTCTCCCGCCGGCATGTTGTCGCCCTCGCGAAGCTCGAGCCGCAGGAACAGGGGGAGGTGGCCGCAAAGATCAGAGCTGGGCAACTGACGGCAAGAGAGACCGAGCGGGAGGTGGCACGGCGGGTCCGCCGGGATACCGGGGGAGAGGTTCGCGGATCGCCGGTGACGGTTCGCCGCTACGCGGTCGGCTCAACCCAGGTGCGGATCAGCTTTCGCAAGAAGGAGGTCAGCTCGCAGGACGTGCTGGACGTCCTCGATCGGGTCCGGGTGATGGCGGAGCGAGAGGGGGAGGGCGAGGGAGCGTAACCCGGCGCCACCGACGAGCCGGGAGTGAAGCCGGTGAGCGCGAGAGGGAATTCGAGAGAGTTCCTGGCTTGCTGAAGCCCGAAAAGAGCAAAGTTGCACCGTGCAACCAGGAAGGTTTACCTGGCGGGTACCTGGACACAAGGGGCGTGGGTACCTGGAAGCAAGGACATGGGTACCTGGAAGCAACGAGGCGGGGACCTGAACCCAAGAAACTGGGTACCTGAAAACAAGAGCCCGCGAGCAAGAATGGCTTGCGGAAGCGATTTTTTGGCGATCGACGCCGGCGACATCTTTCTAGATGGTCTTTATCGTTCACGACAACGCCAGCGCTTTGACGTGCAGCGGTCGGCGCCTCTACCATTGGGGCATGTGTGTGACGGCATTGTCGAATGACGGACAGGACGGTTGCCTCGAGTCCCAGGTAGCAGGACTTCCAGGGCCGGACGTTGACGCGGGCCCGGCGGCGGGCGCGACGGGGCGGCCAGGCCGCTTGCTCCGGGCGGAGGCAAACCTCCTGCGTCTCCCGGTCTTCGCCCTGCACACGAAGGGGCTCCGGTCGCTCGACGGCATCGAGTGCTCCGGCCGCATCGCACGGGACGGCCACACGTACCGCTTCACCTTCCGATCGACTCGCAACACCGCCACGGCCTACCCTGGCCCGCTGGCCCGCTCCGCCCACCTGGCCTTCCTCAGCCTGCTCACGGAACGAGGACTGCCCTCGCCCGATCCCCTGACCTGGACCTGGCGGGAGCTGTGCCGCCGCATGGGCGTGACCTACGGCGGGCAGATGGTTCGCCACCTCAAGGAGGCGATCACCGCCACGACCGGACTGCTCCTGCACAGCGAGTTTGCCCTCTACTCGAAGCCCGAGGGCCGACTGCTGCAGACCGGCCAGGAAGCCCTGCACCTCTACGAGCGGGTGGCCTTCGTCGGCAGTCCTCTGCCCGAGGGCGGGACCGCCGACCGAAACTACCTGTGGCTCAGTGACTGGTACCGGGAGAACCTCGACTCGCTTTTCTCCGCACCGCTGGACTATCACCTGTGGCGCGACCTGGACGCAAGGAGTCCGCTCGCCAGCCGCCTCTACGAGTTCCTGCTGCTCAATTTCCATGGCCCGGCGCCTGTGCTGCGAATCAACTACGAGACGCTGGTGCAGTTCCTGCCCGCGCGTGCCGAACGCTACCGCTCGCTGGCCGAGCGGCAACTCGGCCCGGCGCTGGAACTACTGACTCAGGCTGGGATCCTCGATCGGGCGGACTGGACCGAAGGCAAGGGGGGCCTTACTCAAGTCCAGCTCCACCGTGGACGTCTCCTTGCTCCGCCGCAGGGAAGGAGTTCAGCCGTCTTGCCCCTCGAAGAAGACGAAGGGGAGCAGCCAGTCGAGGTTAAGGAGCTGCGCAACGTCAGGCCTCCGGAGTGGGGGCTCATCTCGGATTTCTACCGCCTGTGGATCGGGCAGGAGCGTCGGCCGACGGTAAAGGAACTGGACCAGGCTCGCGGCCTCATCGCACGGCATGGACCGGCGAAGGCGAAGGGCCTCATCCCGCTGCTGGTGAAGCGGATGAAGTCGGCCTGGCCGGACGCCAAAACATTCGGGGCGACTGCTGCATACATTCCCGAGGCGGCCAGAGACTACGACCGCGAACAGCAACGGCGAAAAGGAGAGCGAGAGGAACGACGCCAGGAGCAACGAGATCAGGGGGAGCAGCAGGATCGCAAGCGCGAGCGAGAGGAGCTACGACGGCGATGGAAGCCAGTCTGGAAAGCTCTACCCGAGGAGGAGCAAGCGAAGATCAGACGAGAGATGGGCACTCGCTGGCCACACGAGGCGCGCATCCCGGTGCTGCTCGAGCGGCGATGCCTGGAAGAGTTGAGCCGCCGGCGCACGGCGATCGCGTGACAGTGGCTGGAGGGTCATTTTCGATCCTGTCTCTGAATGTCCGAGGCCGGACCGGATTCTGTCATGTGCCTGTCAGCATGCCGAAGGTCCGCCGGACGTTCGCCCTCCGATCAGCCAGCGCCGGCGGTTCGGGCGGCGGTTGCGCCGGCGGCCGGAGGCCGACCAGGCGTCGCTTCCCTTAGCGGGAAACACCACCTAGGAGGGCACGCCGCTCGCGGATCTGACGACCGCGAGGCCGCCACCCTCCACACGCCCACGCTGCCTACGCAGCGATATGGTCGGGTCGGTCGTCGGCCTCGCGGCCGTCCTAAAAGAGGACGGAAAATAGACGATCGGCCGCGAGCGGCGTGCCGCACGCCGCCCCGGACTCCCGGGGGTCAGCCGCAGGAGCGGGACGCCTCCCCTTCCGACCTGAAGGGGCAAGTGAACGAGATGCTGCTTGACTTTCTGCCACCGGAGCGAAAAAATACCAGCACATTCAAAAAGACGGGCAACCCGAAGGCTGCCCGCTCCCCGACAGATAGAAGCTGTTACCCTCGCTATCTGCCAAGGACGAACACCGTAGCGCAGGCGGTGCGTTCAGGCAAACGAGGCGTGAACAGCCGCGCCGATATTCTCAACAGCGGCGTGAAACGAACTCCCATGTATACTCCGTTCTTGTCAGGGCGATGCCCTCCGCGGTACGGTAGGCGGTATGCCAACTTCCTATCACGATCCCGGGCGGCGGTCGGTCCTCCTGAATTTCAAGTTTCTGGGGGTGTCCCTGGTCGGGTCGCTCACCATGGCCCTTGTGTCCACGTTTACTCCCCTGGACGCGCAGATGGCAGTCTTGGGAGCCTGCGTCAGCATTCTGGCGGGTCTGTTCGTGGCCTACATCGAGCAGGACGACGAGCGGGAACGTCGCCGGGCAGAACTGCTGGAGAAGCTCCAGATCCCGGTGGCGCTCGCGCCCCACCACGATCTCTTCGACCTCTACAGCACCTTTGCCCAAGCGCTGGGCGATCTGGCGCGGCAGCCGGATGCCATACTGCGGCAGTTCGCGGTCATGAAGCTCTCGTCGATCGCCGAGCAGGTGCGGCAACTCGCGGATGGGAGGGTTGTCTTCACCGCGACCGAGACCTGGCGCACGGTCTACGAGCAACTATTACAGAGTCCTGGTCTGCAGTCGTACCGCTCGGTCGCGTGGGTCAAGGCGGCCGACTACTGGCAGGATCAGCCGGGTCGGCAGAGCATGCGCCTCAACTATCACATGATCCGCAAGGGACTCGCCATCGAGCGAATCATTATCCTGCGCGGGGCGCTGTGGCAAGAGGACCAGACGCTGCCGTCATCGGCAATTGGAGGGTGGATTCATGAACAGCACGAACAAGGAGTTCGCGTCTCCCTGGTGCGGGAAAGCGCCCTCGCCAACGAGCCGGACCTACTCTGCGACTTCGGAGTCTATGATGACCGCGCCGCAGGAGTCCAGGAACAGGACGAGCAGTCGCGCACGCAACGGTTCGTCCTCTCCTTCGACCGCACGAGCGTCCGTCTGGCCGGCGACCGCTGGTCCCGTCTGGCGCTTTACGCGACTCCCTACGCGGAATTGCTCAACCGCTTGCAGGAGCAGAACCGTCGCGAGCAGGGCACGGAGGGCGCGTAGACTCCTCTTCGGTGGGAGAGGGGGACAGCCATGAGAGAGACGGCCCTGTATCTGGACACGGCCCGGATGGGGATGATCTCGCCGGTGGCAGAGCGGGCCGGTCAGGCGTTTCTCTCTCTCGCGGGTAGAGAGGGTTGTTCACCGTGTTTTGAAGCTTTCCTGCACGAAGGCACCGCCGCCTGGCCGTTGTCCCTCCGAGAGCGATACCCGGGCCTCGCCGACTGGCGGGGACTTGCCTCCTTCAAGGGGATGGTTCGCACATTCGCGGAAATCGTGAACCCCTGCGAGGTGCTGCTGGCGAATCGCACCGCCCACCTCATGCGTCTGGCGGCTCGATTGCTCTTCCACTCCCGCAAGCGAGTGCTGACGACCGATCTCGAGTGGCCCGGCTACCGGTCCATCCTCGAACTGGAACGAGAACGGATTGGCGGCAAGATCCATGAGGTGGCGCTTCGGACGGCTCTCCTCTCCGAGCGCTGCACCCCCGAGGACCTCGTCCGGCTAATCCTGACCGCCTACGACACTCACCGCTGTGAGTCGCTGTTCCTGAGCGCCGTCAGTTTTCAGGGGTTGCGTCTTCCCGTCCGAGAGATTGCCTCAGCCCTGTCGGACTCACCCCGTCAACCATTCGTTGTTGTGGACGGAGCCCAGGCCCTCGGCCATGCCCCACCGGACAGCCCCTTCGACCACTGCGACCTTTACATCGCCGGGTCGCACAAGTGGCTGCGTGCCTCCTATCCAATGGGTCTCGCCTTCTGTCCGCGCTGGGGGTCGCAGGACGTCATCCGCCTGGCGTGCGCCGACATGCTCAAGTTGGGAGAACTGGACGATCCGCTGCTGCGCTTTACGCGAGAGATGGAGACGGGAACGCAGGAGGTGTTCGGCGAGACCGTCTCCCTCGCCTCCCTCTTCCCTACTGCGGCAGTCATGCACGAGGCTCTGGGGGAAGAAGGAGGAGCGCAGGGGCGTTTCGAGAAGCTCCTCAGTCGCGCCAGGCTACTGGAGGAGGCCGCCGCCGGCACCAGCTGGCGGCCGGTGACGCCGGCTGACGCCTTCCGCTCGGGCATTCTCCTGCTGCAGAGCGACGACCCTGCCCTCAGGTCGGCATGTGGCGAGGAGGTCCGACGGCGCTTTCAGCAGCAAGGGATTGCCCTCACTGCCTACGGCGCAGGACTTGTCCGCCTGTCGGCGCCGCCGCATGAAACCGATTCCGAAGACATCAGCCAGTTGCGGTCCGCTCTGTTGAATTGTGCCTGATAGTCTGGACTCCGGCCTCTCGATGGAAGCAATGAGCGCGGCTAACCCCCATTCAGGAATGTGCAACGGAGAAGAGAATCGTACCCCCAATGATTCATCTCCTGAGCAGGATAGTTTCAGCAAAGGGTTCGCCGGCGTCTTCACCCAGGACTCACGTGTCGCTGTCTGCGTCGGTCGATAAGACCGAAGCACGCAACGGTCGGACTGATCCAGCCCGCTGCCACTTGGCCGCGCTGACGCATTGAGGAAATCAAAAAATCAAAAATCAGTTGGCTCCGCTCCTTTCTGCTCGCCTGTTGCGGGCACTTCCTGTCCAACGAGCGCGACCGTGAGCAGGCCCAGAAGCGCGGCGGCGGCTGGCAGTTCCTGTCCCTCGATGGCAAGGAGGCCGACCGGAAGTATCGAATGGAGCCGGCTCACACGCTGACTGCCGAACTGCTGTTCGAGCGTCGCTGGGTCCTCACGCTGCTCGAAGAGGCGTTGAAGCGGCTTGCGCAAGAGTACGAGGAGACCGGCAAGAGAGACCTGTACTACCGCCTTGAGCCGATGTTGATCCAGGCCGCGGACGCTCGTGCTTATGCGACCGTCGCCGTCGAACTGGGTATGAACGAGTCGGCAGTCAAGAAGGCCGCCCAACGTCAGAGGCAGCGCTACCGCGAGATCCTGCGCGAGCAGATCGCGGCCACGGTCGAGGGGCCTGAATAGATTTACGAGGAGATTCGCCTTCTGTTCGCCGCCTTGTCACCTTGAGCCGCTTTTGCTTCTTTACTCTGTGGGAACCAGGAGAAGCGATATGACCACAGTGAGAGTCTGTTCGCGCTGCGAGCGTTCCGTCCCCGGTGACGCCCCGCAAGGGTTCTGTCCTTCTTGCCTGATGCAGGCGGCCCTTGAAAGCAACCAGAGAAACGGGGTGGCCGACACGCTGTCGCTGGCTGGCTTGGCGGGGAATGCCCTCACCTCGTCCACTCCCTTGCCCCATCGGGTCGGCGACTACGAGATCCTTGGAGAGATCGCTCGCGGCGGCATGGGCGTCGTCTACCGTGCTCGGCAGCTGAGCCTCAATCGCGTCGTGGCGCTAAAAATGATTCTGAGTGGCGTTGGAGCATCAGAGAAGGAGCGGCGGCGATTCCGTGCGGAGGCCGAGGCGGTGGGCACGCTGGACCACCCGCACATCGTGCCGATCTACGAGGTCGGCGAGTGGAACGGCCTGCCCTTCTTCAGCATGAAGTTGATCGAGGGCGGCAGCCTGGCTCAGGTCAGTAAGAAAGACGGACGGCAGGCAGCTCAGGTCGTGGCTATCGCGGCGCGAGCAGTCCATCATGCCCACCAGCGCGGACTGCTGCACCGCGACCTCAAGCCAGGCAATATTCTTCTGGATGTCGAGGGCCAACCGCATGTCACCGACTTCGGGCTGGCCAAGCGTGTCGAGGGAGCGAGCAGCCTGACGCAATCCGGGGCGATTGTCGGCACGCCCGCTTACATGGCACCCGAGCAAGCGCGGGCCGAGGATTGCCTGACCGTCGCTGTCGATGTGTATGCTCTGGGGGCGGTCCTGTTCGAGATGCTCACCGGCCGGCCGCCTTTCACAGCGGAAAATCCTCTGGAGACCCTGCTTCAGGTGATCGAGCATGAGCCCCCCGCGCCGCGCATACTCGAACCACGGATCGAGCGCGACATCGAAATCATCTGCCTGAAATGTCTGCGCAAGGATCCTGAAAGGCGCTATGCCTCGGCACTGATGCTTGCCGAGGACCTGGAGCGGTGGCTGGGTGATGAGCCGATCGAGGCTCGTCCGCCAGGGCGAGTTGAGCGAATGGTCCGGTGGGCGCGGCACCGTCCTGCGCTGGCAGGTCTGATTGGCCTGGCTGCAGTGACCATGGTCCTTGTGCCCGCGCTGCTCCTGATCAGCAATCTTCAGATCAACGAGGCGCTTGAGGATCGGACAGAGGCTCTGGGCGCAGAGGAGAAGGCCCGCGGGGAGGCGGAGCAGTCGCTGGGACGGGAGCGCAAACTGGCTGGCGAGTTGCAAACGGCGCTCGGGCGCGAACGCGACCTCGGCGGCGTTCTGCAGGCAAAACTTGACCGCGAGCGGCTGCTGACGGCAGCTTTCCGCATCCAGTTGGCCGCGAGCGAGTGGCGGGCCGGCAATCTCACTGCCACCGCGCGCATCCTGGAGGAACAACCCTCGGAACTGCGCGGCTGGGAGTGGCATTATCTCAAAAGGCAAAGCCGGCCGGAGCAGAGCAGTTTCCAGCATCTCGCCAGCGCTCCGACCCTGTTCACGCCGGACGGAAAGCAGTTGCTCATGGTCATCGACCGCAGCGTCCTCCGCCTGGACCCCAAGACCGGGCGAGAAATCGCCCGCCAGACCGGACTGACGGAGCAGATGGCCACCAGCCTTAGCCCGACCGGGAAGTATTGCGCCGCGATGGGCAAGGGACGCGCCGAGGTGATGGAGGTTGGTGAGGGCAAGAAACCGGTCGTTCTGCAATGTCCCGGGAAGACGGTCTATCATCGGATCGTGAGCGTGAGCGACACCGGACACCGCCTGGCAACCTTTGTCATGGGGGCGGAGATGATCCTCTGGGACGTGCCGGCCGGAAAACCGCTGCCCACCGCCGGCAAGTACCAGAACATCGTGAGCATGTGTTTCAGCCAGGACGGAACCTGGCTAGCGGCCGGGAGTTTAGGCAAGGTATCCACCCTCGATACTCGTACCGGCGCGCCCGGCCGGAGCCTCGAACTCCCCTCTTACTACGGCATCGGATTGGCCTTCAGTCCGGACGGCAAGCGG